>NZ_JAMYOR010000003.1:0-218321 GCF_040319965.1 Mesorhizobium sp. M0830
AAATCCTCGGCGAGGTCACGTCAACCGAATGCCGAAATTACTTCACCGAGGCTGGCTATGCCCAACCTAAATTCATCCCGCTCTAAGCCAACCGGGCGGTTCGATTGTTTTACCGTGTCGCCGCGGCCTCGGCATGACCGCGCAGCAGCGCCATCAGCCGTTTGGCATCCTTGGCCGCGGCCTCTTCGTCACCGTCGAGGATCGAGCGGATCAGTGCGACATGATGTTCAGCGGATTCAGCAAGACCGGTGTCGGCCTTGTAGCGGAACCAGAAACGGCGGCTGTGGGTCTGCAAGGGTGCGGCCAGGCGGGCAGCGAACGGGTTGTCGGCGGCCAGCGCCAGCGCTTCGTCGAGCGCCTTGTCGGCCTGGATGAAGGCAAGCACGTTGCCCGCGATGACTGCCTTTTGCATGGCAAGGGCTGCTTCGTGAAACAGATCGGCGGCTTCGCGACTGACAAAGCGGGCGGCCGAGCGGGCCAGGACCACCTCGACGCCGCGGCGCGCATCGAGCACGCGCAGCCAGTCGCCGGGATGTAGCGGAGCGATCGCGATGCCGGCGCGCGGGCGCACGTCGAGCAACCCTTCCCAGGCCAGCCGCTGGATCGCCTCACGTACCGGCGTGCGGCCGAGCCCGAGTCTTTCGATCAGGGTGCCCTCGGTGACGAAGCTTGCAGGGGCCAACTCGAGCGTGACGATCATATGCTCGAGTGTATGATAGGCCTTGGCAGCCGCCGGCTCGGTTGTGGTGCTCGCTTCCATGGATAGGCCGCCTCCTGATATATCTAGAATATATCATAGCGAAATCCGTATTGACAGGCGGTTTCCTGACAGATATATGGCTGATATATCAGATGGAGGCATAATCATGTGGACCGGAGTTTTCCCCGCCGTCACGACCAAATTCACCACGGATGATCGTCTCGATCATGCCGAGATGGAGCGCTGCTTCAACCTGCAGATGGAGGCCGGCTGCGACGGCATCATCGTCTGCGGATCGCTCGGCGAGGGGCCGATGCTGTCACCTGACGAGAAGATCGAGGTGCTGAAGACCGCCCAGAAAGTTGCGGGCAAGAAGCCGGTGTTGCTGACCGTCAACGAGGCCGGAACCCGCGAGGCCGCCAGCATCGCCAGGCGTGCCGCGAAAGAAGGCGCCAACGGGCTGATGGTGGTACCGAGCCCGATCTACCACACGAATGCAGAAGAGACCGTCGCCGCACTTCGTGCCGTAGCCGAGGCCGGCGACCTGCCGGTCATGATCTACTCCAACCGGCTTGCCTATCGGGTCGATGTCACTGTCGACCAAATGGAGGAGCTGGCGTCGGACAAGCGCTTCGTCGCCATCAAGGAGTCCTCCGACGATATCCGCCGCTCTACCGAGATCATCAATCGCCTGGGCACTCGCTACGACCTGTTTACCGGGGTCGACAATCTGGCCTTCGAGGCGTTGTCGGTCGGCGCCATCGGCTGGGTGGCCGGATTGGTCACCGCGTTCCCCCGCGAGACAGTCGCCATCTACCAATTGATGAAGCAGGGCCGCCGCGAAGAGGCACTCGCCATCTACCGCTGGTTCCGGCCGCTGCTCGATCTCGACGTATCGACCTATCTGGTGCAGAACATCAAGCTTGCCGAAGTGTTCGCGATCAACAGCAATGATCGCGTGCGCATGCCGCGACAGCCGCTGTCGGGCGAGCGCCGCAAGGCAGTCGAGAAGATCGTCAAGGACGCACTGGCGGTTCGGCCGACACTGCCGCAGTTCTGAGGCTTTCTTCTCCCGAACAGCCCTGCCGTCCACGGGGCAAAGATGGCGGCAGCCAGATGAAGGGCAGCACCTACGTGCAAGGAAATTCCAAGTCGCCGGAAACGGGGCGCCTACCCTCATCCGCCCTTCGGGCACCTTCGCCCTTTGAACGGGGAGAAGCGGAAGACATCGCCATCGTCGGTGGCGGCATCATCGGTGTCTGCGCCGCCGCGGCTCTGGCCGAGGCGGGGCGCAAGGTCACGATCTTCGATCGGACCGGCATTTGCGAGGAGACGAGCTCAGGCAACGCCGCTGCCTTCGCCTTCTCCGACGTACTGCCGCTGGCGCATAAGGGCATGATGCGGCAGCTGCCGAAATGGCTGGCCGATCCGCTCGGCCCGCTCAGCATTCCGCCCGCCTATCTGCCGAAACTTCTGCCTTGGCTGATCCGCTTCTGGCGTGCCGGTGCGCCGGGGAAATACGAGGCGAGCCTTGCCGCTCAGGCAGGCATGATGAAGCTCGCCGAAGCGGAATGGATGGGCCTGCTCGATCGCTCCGGCACGCGAGGGATGCTGCGCGAGGATGGTTCGCTCGAACTCTACGAAAGCGAGGCCGAGTTTCAGGCAGGGTTGCCCGGCTGGGCGACGCGCGAGCGCTTCGGCATCGGCTTTAGCCATGTCGGGCGCGAGGAACTCGCCGCCTTGCAGCCGGGGCTTTCACCGCGCTTCGTCAAGGGCACTTTCGTGCCGGGATGGAAGACAGTCGCCGACCCGAAACTGCTCGGCAAAGCGGTGTGGGCCTATGCACAAACCAAGGGCGCCCGATTTGAGATCGCTCGGATCGAGCGCGTTGCGACCAATCCGGAAGGTGCGGCGCTGACATTGGCCGACGGCACGACCAGGCAAGCCAGGCATCTCGTCATCGCCGCCGGCGCCTGGTCGCATCTGCTGGCGAGGCAACTCGGCGATCGCATTCCGCTTGAAACCGAGCGCGGCTACAACACGACGCTGCCGACGAGCGCCTTCGACGTGAAGCGGATGCTGATCTTCTCCGGACATGGCTTCGTCATCACGCCGCTCGAAACGGGGCTGCGCGTCGGCGGCGCCGTCGAACTCGGCGGCATCGAGCGACCTCCCAATTACAACAGGTCGAAGGCGTTGCTGCAGAAGGCGCAGAAATTCCTGCCGGGGCTCGATCCCTCAGGCGGGTGCGAATGGATGGGATTCCGCCCCTCGCTGCCGGATTCAGTGCCCGTCATCGGTCATGCATCGGGAAACCGGTCGGTGGTTTATGCTTTCGGCCACGGCCATCTCGGCTTGACCCAGGCAGCAGCCACCGGACGGTTGATCCGGGAACTCGTCCTGGGGCAGACTCCGCCGATCGATCTGGCCCCCTTCAGTCCATATCGGTTTTGATTTTCGTGGGTTTTGATTTTTCGAGGAGCGTGATGGCCAAGAAATCCTTCTTCTGCATAGACGGCCATACCTGCGGCAACCCGGTGCGGCTGGTCGCCGGTGGCGGCCCGCTGCTGCAGGGCTCGACGATGATGGAACGGCGAGCGCATTTTCTAGCCGAGTATGACTGGATCCGCACCGGGCTGATGTTCGAGCCGCGTGGCCATGACGTGATGTCCGGCTCGATCCTCTATCCGCCGACGCGCGAGGATTGCGACATCGCAATCCTGTTCATCGAGACCTCCGGCTGCCTGCCGATGTGCGGCCACGGCACCATCGGCACGGTAACGATGGCAATCGAGCACGGGCTGATCAAGCCGAGGACGCCGGGGGTGCTTCGACTCGAAACGCCGGCCGGCCTGGTCATCGCCGAATACAAGCAGGTCGGCGACTATGTCGAGGAGGTGCGCATCACCAATGTGCCGTCTTTCCTCTATGCGGAAGGGCTGACGGTCGAATGCCCGCAGCTAGGCGAAATCTCCGTCGATGTCGCCTATGGCGGCAACTTCTACGCCATCGTCGAGCCGCAGAAGAACTATCGCGACATGGCCGACCATTCGGCCGGCGACTTCATCGCCTGGAGCCCGGTGGTGCGGCAGCGGCTCAATGAGAAATATTCCTTCGTGCATCCCGAGAACCCTGGCATCAACCGGCTGTCGCATATGCTGTGGACCGGCGCGCCGACCAAACCCGAGGCCGACGCACGCAACGCCGTGTTCTACGGCGACAAGGCGATCGACCGCTCACCCTGTGGCACCGGCACCTCGGCGCGGATGGCGCAGCTTCATGCAAAGGGCAAACTCAAGGCCGGCGACAGCTTCGTTCATGAATCGATCATCGGTTCGCTGTTCAAGGGCAAGGTCGAAAAGGACGTCACCGTCGCGGGCAAACCGGCCATTGTTCCCTCGATCGGTGGCTGGGCGCGAATGACCGGATTGAACACCATTTTCATCGACGATCGCGATCCGTTCGCGCATGGTTTTGTGGTCAAGTGAAGGGAAACGTGACCCAACGGAAAGGAGCGGAACGAAAAACGGACTATGTCAGTAACGCAACGATTCTTCTCATCACCTAATTTTGACGGCGATTTCTTCGAAACGAGGCGCATGATGCGGTCGAATCGTCAAAGACATTGCGTTATGCCAATGGTAGGGTCCGCGATAGTCCAGGGGTCGGATACGGAAAAACGGGCAATCAGACGGCGTGTCGGCAAAACACGCACGACGATTGAAAAATGACGTTGCAATCCGGGCTCGAAACTTTACGACTAGGGGAAATACGAAAAGGAATGCGTCTGCATGGGCGACATTCCAGGGGAGCCACGTACACATGCAGTACTTTGTCCAGCAGCTTATCAACGGGCTGACGCTGGGATCGATCTATGGGCTGATCGCGATCGGCTACACGATGGTCTACGGCATCATCGGCATGATCAACTTCGCTCATGGCGACATTTTCATGGTGGGTGCCTTCACGGCCCTGATCGTCTTCCTCGCTCTAGGCGCGCTGTTCTATTCGGTGCCCGTGGTGCTGGCGCTGCTGCTCATGATGATCGTGGCGATGCTGCTCACCAGCCTTTACAATTGGACGATCGAGAAGGTTGCCTACCGGCCATTGCGCGGCTCGTTCCGGCTGGCGCCGCTGATCACCGCGATCGGCATGTCGATCGCGCTGTCGAACTTCGTCCAAGTGACACAGGGGCCGCGCAACAAGCCGATCCCGCCGATGGTCAGTCAAGTCTACAACATCGGCGGCATCAGCGTGTCGCTGAAGCAGATCATCATCGTCATCGTCACGGCGCTGCTGCTGGTGCTGTTCTGGTACCTGGTCAACAGGACTTCGCTTGGCCGAGCGCAACGCGCCTGCGAGCAGGACCGCAAGATGGCGGCGCTGCTCGGCATCGATGTCGACCGCACTATCTCGATCACCTTCATCATGGGTGCGGCGCTTGCCGCCGTCGCCGGCACCTTGTTCCTGATGTATTACGGTGTCATCGCCTTCTCGGACGGCTTCACGCCCGGCGTGAAAGCCTTTACCGCAGCGGTGCTGGGCGGCATCGGTTCGCTGCCGGGCGCGGTGCTCGGCGGGCTGATGATCGGCTTCATCGAGAGCATGTGGTCGGCCTATTTCTCGATCGACTACAAGGACGTCGCGGCGTTCTCGATCCTGGCGATCGTGCTGATCTTCCTGCCTTCCGGCATACTGGGCCGGCCAGAAGTCGAAAAGGTCTGAGACCATGGCCGTCACCGTATCTCCGGAGCGCGACGTCGTCGCCACCCCTGTCCAACGCGCCCTCAAGGAAGCCTTCTATGCCGGCGCCATTGCGCTTGGCCTGTTCGTGCTGTTCATCGGGCTGAAGACCGGTCAGAACATTTCCAATGAACTGGTCCTGACCGCGCGCTGGGGCCTGCTTGCGGCAGTGGTCATCGCCACGGCTGTCGGGCGGTTTCTTTATGTCGCCTATGGCCAGCCCTTCCTGGCCAACCAGAAGATCGCCGATGTTGCCACCGGCCTGTTGCCGAGCAGCGTCGCATCACGCTTCTTCCAGTTGCCGGCCTTCATCGCGGCCGTCATCGCCGCGGTGCTGCTGTTCGTTTTCAACAATTCTCTCGCTGGATGGGTCGGAGCAGAACCGGCCGGCTATCTGCAATTCCTGCGCGCGCTCGCGGTCATCTATCTGCTGGCTTGCGTGATCTATTACTTCCGCGCCTTCATTCATGCCAATTTCACCAAATTGGGCGTCACGGCGCTGGTGCTCTATCCGATCCTCGTGGTGGCGGTGCTGTCGCTGAACGCCTGGTCGATTGCCGGAGGCCTGCAGGGTTCGCTGAAATGGGTCGATAATTTCGGCATCCAGATCCTGATCTATGTGATGCTGGCCTGGGGCCTGAACATCGTTGTCGGCCTCGCCGGCCTGCTCGACCTCGGCTACGTCGCCTTTTATGCACTTGGCGCCTATTCCTATGCGCTTCTCGCCACGCATTTCGGCCTGTCGTTCTGGATCCTGTTGCCGGCCGCCGGCGCCATGGCCGCCCTCTGGGGCGTCCTGCTCGGCTTCCCGGTGCTGCGCCTGCGAGGCGACTATCTGGCTATCGTGACGCTGGCTTTCGGCGAGATCATCCGCCTGGTGCTGATCAACTGGCGCGAAGTGACCAACGGTTCGGCCGGCATTTCCGGCATTCCCAAGGTCAGCTTCTTCGGACTGATGTCGTTCAACGTGTCGGACTCGAACTACATCGCCAAAGTGTTGAGCATCACCCAGTCGGGTGCGTACTACAAGATCTTCCTCTATTATCTGATCCTGGGCCTGTGCCTGCTCACCGCCTTCGTCACCATCAGGCTGCGCCGTCTGCCGGTCGGCCGCGCATGGGAAGCGCTGCGTGAGGATGAGATCGCCTGCCGGTCTCTGGGCATCAACACCACCACCACCAAGCTGACCGCTTTTGCCACCGGCGCCATGTTCGGCGGCTTCGCCGGCTCTTTCTTCGCCGCGCGGCAAGGTTTCGTCAGCCCGGAATCCTTCGTCTTCCTGGAATCGGCCATCATCCTGGCGATCGTCGTTCTCGGCGGCATGGGCTCGCTGGTCGGAATTGCGGTTGCCGCGATGGTGATGATCGGCGGGACCGAGGCGCTGCGCGAACTCGACTTCCTCAAGCAGATATTCGGGCCGGACTTCACACCCGAACTCTACCGCATGCTTCTGTTCGGCATGGCCATGGTCATCGTCATGCTGTGGAAGCCGCGCGGCTTCGTCGGCAGTCGAGAGCCGACCGCCTTTCTCAAGGAGCGAAGGTCGGTTTCAGGTTCCTTCACCAAGGAGGGCCACGGCTGATGAACGCGAATCCGTCCATGAACGAGGCCATCCTGCAGGTCGAGCATCTGTCGATGAAGTTCGGCGGCCTGGTCGCCATCGGCGACTTGTCCTTCGTCGCCAAGCGCGGTGAAATCACCGCGCTGATCGGACCCAACGGCGCCGGCAAGACCACCGTGTTCAACTGCATCACCGGCTTCTACAAGCCGTCCGAAGGCATGATCACGCTCAACCGGAACGACGGCTCGAGCTATTTGCTCGAACGCCTGCCCAACCATGAGATCCCGGCACGCGCCAAGGTGGCGCGCACCTTCCAGAACATCCGCCTGTTCTCGGGCATGACGCTGCTGGAGAACCTGCTGGTCGCGCAGCACAACAAGCTGATGAAGGCCTCGGGTTATACGATCCTGGGCCTGTTCGGCTTCAGCGGCTACCGCAGGGCCTCGGCCGAATCGGTGGATCTGGCCAAGCATTGGCTGGAGAAGGCCGATCTTGTCGACCGCGCCGACGATCCGGCCGGCGATCTGCCCTACGGTGCGCAGCGCCGCCTCGAGATCGCCCGCGCCATGTGCACGGGGCCGGAGCTTCTGTGCCTCGACGAGCCGGCGGCCGGACTCAATCCGAAGGAATCGGCGGCGCTCAACGAGCTGTTGATCGACATCAAGGACACATCAGGCGCCTCGATCCTGTTGATCGAGCACGACATGTCGGTGGTCATGCAGATCTCGGACCATGTCGTTGTTCTGGAATATGGCCGCAAGATCTCCGACGGCAGTCCGCAGTCGGTGCGTACCGACCCGCGCGTCATCGCAGCCTATCTCGGCGTCGACGACGAGGACGTCGAGTCGGTGCTGACTGAAGTCGGCGACGAAGACGTCATCGAACAGCTCGATACCGGACCGGATGCCGCACACGGCCCGGGAACATCATCATCGTATCTCGCCGGGCCGGTGACCGACACGGTCGGCCACAGTTCAGGCGAGCGGGTCACGGTGGCCAAAGGCGCGTCAAAGGCCGGTCAGGTCGACGCAAAATCGCTCGCCGCGGCAGACAAGGCGGCCTCGCTGGCGGCGGTGCCGGCCGCGCCTCGCGCTCCGGCGGCGAAGGCAAAGCCTGCTCCGAAAGCTGCACCAAAGGCGGCAGCCGGAACGGCGGTGAAGTCGACTGCGCCGACCAAGCGGGCAGCCAAGGTCCCTTCCGCGAAGGCGCCTGCGGCGGCGGCAGGAGGAATCTCCAACCGGCTGCCAGCGCCTCGCGGTGGCAAGGCCGACAATTTGACCCGTATCAAGGGCATCGGTTCGGTCAACGAGAAGAAGCTCAACGATCACGGTATCTTCCACTTCGACCAGATCGGCGCCTGGAAAAAGGCCGACGTCGAGGCTGCTGAAGCCTATCTCGCCTTTGACGGACGCATTGCACGTGAGGAATGGGTCAAGCAGGCCAGGCTGCTCAGCCAGGGCAAAGACACGGAATTCTCGCGCCGCGTCGATGCGGGCAAGGTGGCGACCAGCCATGCTTCCGGAAAAACTGCTGCCAAGCCTGTGGCGGGCAAGCGCGGGGGGAGCAAGTGATGGCCGGGACAACGCTGCTCGATATCAAGGGCGTGCAGACCTACTATGGCAATATCCGGGCGCTTAACGGCGTCGATGTCACCGTGAAGGAAGGTGAGATCGTTGCGCTGATCGGTGCCAACGGCGCCGGCAAGTCGACGCTGATGATGACCATTTTCGGCGCCCCGCGGGCTCGCGGCGGCACCATCACCTTTGCCGGCACCGACATCACCCAGATGCCGACGCATGAGATCGCGCGCATGCGCATTGCGCAGTCGCCCGAAGGCCGGCGCATCTTTCCGCGCATGACGGTGATGGAAAACCTGCAGATGGGCGCCAGCCTCGACAACCTCAAACACTATGACGAGGACGTCGAAAAGGTGTTCAAGCTGTTCCCGCGGCTGAAGGAGCGCATAGCCCAGCGCGGCGGCACGCTGTCGGGCGGCGAGCAGCAGATGCTGTCGATCGGACGCGCGCTGATGGCACGGCCGAAGCTACTTTTGCTCGACGAACCATCGCTGGGTCTGGCGCCACTGATCGTCAAGCAGATCTTCGACGCGATCCGCGAACTGAACCGCACCCAGGGGCTTACCGTGTTCCTGGTCGAGCAGAATGCCTTCGGCGCGCTGAAACTCGCCACGCGGGGCTATGTCATGGTCAACGGGAACGTGACGATGAGCGGCACCGGCAAGGAACTGCTCGCCAATCCGGAAGTGCGCGCCGCCTATCTCGAAGGCGGACATCACTGAATTTGAAGCGGTGCGTTCGGTGTTCCGCTCCAAATTGTTTGTTTGTCGCATGATCCTTGTCCGAAAAGTCTGCAACCTTTCGGGATCATGCTAAGGAGACTTCATCATGCAGGGCATTCTCTATGAGGAACCCTCGATCTGGCAGTTCTTCTTCGTCACCTGTCTGCTCGGCGGCTGGGCGGCGTGGATGACGGGCAAGGCCAGTGCCCAGACATGGCGCAGCTTCGTCCAGTTGTTCGCCTATATGCTGGGCCTCGGCATCGGCATCCGCTTCATCCATCACGCGCTGTTCGGCGGCACAATGTTCTCGCTTCAATACTATGTCGTCGATACAATCGTGCTGATGATACTCGGTTTTGTCGGCTTTCAATACACGCGCACCAACCAGATGGTGACGCAATATAATTGGCTCTACGAGAGAGCTTCAATCTTGAGCTGGAAACCAAAAGGTTGACGTTCATCATTAGCGCCGCATCGAAATTGAATCGGCGTGACAAGTGCCTGAAAATCGGCAAACTATGCTTTCTGCGATAAGGGTGGGCATCGCATGAAAGCTTCATCCACGCCCACTCCGTAAATGGGAGCGTTTAAATGAAAAAGTCACTTTTGTCCGCCGTCGCCCTGACCGCGCTGGTCGCGTTCGGCGGCAGCGCGTGGGCTGACGTCCTGATCGGCGTAGCCGGCCCGATCACCGGCCCGAACGCCGCCTTCGGCGCGCAGCTTCAGAAGGGTGCGGAAGCCGCTGTCGCCGACATCAATGCCAAGGGCGGCATCAATGGCGAGCAGATCAAGCTCGAAGTCGGCGACGACGTCTCCGATCCGAAGCAGGGTATCTCGGTTGCCAACAAGTTCGTCGGCGACGGTGTCAAGTTCGTGGTCGGGCACTTCAACTCGGGCGTCTCGATCCCGGCATCGGAAGTCTATGCGGAAAACGGCATCGTCGAGATCACCCCGGCTGCCACCAACCCGAAGTTCACCGAGCGCGGCCTGTGGAACGTGTTCCGCACCTGCGGACGCGACGACCAGCAGGGTAGCATCGCCGGCGCTTATCTCGCCGCGAACTTCAAGGACGCCAAGATCGCCGTCGTGCACGACAAGACCACCTACGGTCAGGGCCTTGCCGACGAAACCAAGAAGGCGATGAATGCCAAGGGCCTGACGGAAGTCATGTACGAAGGCATCAATGTCGGCGACAAGGACTTCTCGGCACTGATCGCCAAGATGAAGGAAGCCGGCGTAACCATCATCTACTGGGGTGGCCTGCACACCGAAGCCGGCCTGATCATCCGCCAGGCGGCCGACCAGGGCCTCAAGGCGACGTTGGTTTCCGGCGACGGCATCGTGTCGAACGAACTGGCTTCGATCGCAGGTGACGCGGTTGCGGGCACGCTCAACACGTTCGGCCCGGACCCGCGCCTGATCCCCGCCAACAAGGAACTCGTCGAGAAGTTCCGCGCGCAGGGCTTCGAGCCGGAAGCCTACACGCTCTACTCCTACGCCGCCGTACAGGCGCTCGCCGAAGCAGCGACCGCTGCCAAGTCGAACGACCCGCAGGCAGTTGCCAAGGCGATGCATGAAAACGGCCCGTTCAAGACCGTGCTCGGCGACCTGTCCTATGACGCCAAGGGCGACCCGACGCTGCCTGGCTACGTCATGTACGAATGGAAGAAGGGCGACGACGGCAAGTACACCTACATCCAGAAGATGTAAGCTCGTCAGTCTCCAAGCTTTACAGATGCCCGGCGCTTCGCGCCGGGCATCTTACTTTTTCCCCTGTTGCCTCCCCATCGAGGCCGGCAGACCAATGCAGCCCGCGCCTTTAGCCCGGAAACGATCGCGCGTTGACCGGCGATGCCCAGCGCTTCGCTGCATGTTCGAACGAATGCGACAGCGTTCGGCGCAAAGATTCCATTTCAATCGGTTTAAATGCTCGTCAATTTCGTTTGCACTGCAGCATTTTCACGCTAATCATTGCGCCGATTTCTGTTTCCTTCCGTTGCTGGAGCCTCAGTCCTTGGCCATCACGAAGATTCTCGTCGCCAACCGGTCCGAAATCGCCATTCGCGTCTTTCGCGCGGCCAACGAACTCGGTCTCAAAACCGTGGCGATCTGGGCCGAGGAGGACAAATACTCCCTGCATCGCTTCAAGGCCGACGAGAGCTACCAGGTCGGACGCGGGCCGCATCTGGCCAAGGACATGGGACCGATCGAAAGCTATCTGTCGATCGAGGAGGTGATCCGCGTCGCCAGGCTTTCGGGCGCCGATGCCATTCATCCCGGCTATGGACTGTTGTCGGAAAGCCCCGAATTCGCCGATGCCTGTGCCCAGGCCGGAATCATTTTCATCGGTCCGAAGCCGGACACGATGCGCCGGCTCGGCAACAAGGTCGCGGCGCGCAATCTCGCCATCGAGGTCGGCGTGCCGGTGATCCCCGCCACCGATCCGTTGCCGGACGACATGGATGCGGTCAAGAAACTGGCCAAGGAAATCGGCTATCCGGTGATGCTGAAGGCATCATGGGGCGGCGGCGGCCGCGGCATGCGTGCCATCCGCGCCGAAGCCGACCTTGCCCGCGAAGTCACGGAAGGCAAGCGCGAGGCGAAAGCCGCCTTCGGCAAGGATGAGGTCTATCTCGAAAAGCTGATCGAGCGTGCCCGCCATGTCGAGGTGCAGGTTCTGGGCGACACGCATGGCAACGCCGTGCATCTGTTCGAGCGCGACTGCTCGATCCAGCGCCGCAACCAGAAGGTCGTGGAGCGGGCGCCGGCGCCCTATCTCGAAATGTCGCAGCGCGAGGAGCTTTGCGGCCATGCGCTGAAGATCGCCCGCGAGACCAGCTATATCGGCGCCGGCACGGTCGAGTTCCTGCAGGACGCCGACACCGGCAAGTTCTACTTCATCGAGGTCAACCCGCGCATCCAAGTCGAGCACACCGTCACCGAACAAGTGACCGGCATCGACATCGTCAAGGCGCAGATCCATATCCTCGACGGGTTTGCCATCGGCACGCCGGAATCGGGCGTGCCGGTGCAGAAGGACATAAGGCTAAACGGCCATGCCTTGCAGTGCCGCATCACCACCGAAGATCCCGAGCAGAATTTCATCCCGGACTACGGCCGCATCACCGCCTATCGCGGCGCGACAGGTTTCGGCATCCGCCTCGATGGCGGCACTGCCTATTCCGGCGCGGTCATCACCCGCTTCTATGATCCGCTGCTGGAGAAGGTGACGGCGTGGGCGCCGACGCCGGCCGAGACCATCGCCCGCATGAACCGGGCGCTGCGCGAGTTCCGCATCCGCGGCGTTGCCACCAATTTGACCTTCCTCGAAGCGATCATCAACCACCCGAGCTTCGCCGATAATTCCTACACCACCAAATTCATCGATACGACGCCGGAGCTGTTCCAGCAGGTCAAGCGCCAGGACCGTGCCACCAAGCTGCTCAACTATCTTGCCGACGTTTCGGTCAACGGTCACCCCGAGACACGCGGCCGGCCGCAGCCGAAGGCCGATGCGGCCGCACCATTGGTGCCCTATCTCAACGGCAATGTGCCTGATGGCAGCAAGCAGAAGCTCGACGTGCTCGGACCGCAGAAATTCGCTGCCTGGATGCGCAACCAGAAGGAGGTGCTGGTCACCGACACGACGATGCGTGACGGCCACCAGTCGCTGCTCGCGACGCGCATGCGCACGCATGACATCGCCGGCATCGCCGGCACCTATGCGCGTGCCTTGCCGCAGCTTCTGTCGCTCGAATGCTGGGGCGGCGCCACATTCGACGTCGCCATGCGCTTCCTCACCGAGGATCCGTGGGAGCGGCTGACGCTGGTGCGCGAGGCAGCGCCCAATCTGTTGCTGCAGATGCTGTTGCGCGGCGCCAACGGCGTCGGCTACACCAACTATCCCGACAATGTCGTGCAGCATTTCGTCAAACAGGCGGCCGCCGGCGGCATCGACCTGTTCCGCGTCTTCGACTGCCTGAACTGGGTCGAGAACATGCGCGTCGCCATGGATGCGGTCGGCACAGAGGGCAAGCTGATCGAAGCGGCGATCTGCTATACCGGCGACATCCTCGATCCGGCGCGGGCAAAATTCGACCTCAAATATTATGTCGGCCTGACCGGGGAATTGCAGGCGGCCGGCGCCCACATCATCGCCGTCAAGGACATGGCCGGACTGCTGAAGCCATCCGCCGCGCGGGTGCTGTTCAAGGCGCTGCGCGAAGCGACCGACCTGCCGATCCATTTCCACACCCACGACACGTCAGGCCTATCGGCAGCCACTGTGCTGGCGGCCGTCGACAGCGGCGTCGATGCTATCGACGCGGCGATGGATTCGCTCTCGGGCAACACGTCGCAGCCATGTCTCGGCTCCATCGTCGAGGCGCTGAAGGGCACCGAACGCGACCCGGGCCTCGATCCGCAATGGATCAGGAAGATCTCGTTCTACTGGGAAGCGGTACGCAACCAGTATGCGGCCTTCGAAAGCGACCTCAAGGGGCCGGCCTCGGAAGTCTACCTGCACGAAATGCCGGGCGGACAGTTCACCAATCTCAAGGAGCAGGCGCGTTCGCTCGGGCTGGAGACACGCTGGCACGAAGTGGCGCAGACCTATCACGACGTCAATCTGATGTTCGGCGACATCGTCAAGGTGACGCCGTCGTCCAAGGTCGTCGGCGACATGGCGCTGATGATGGTCAGCCAGGATCTGACCGTCGCCGATGTCGAGAACCCCAGCAGGGACATCGCCTTCCCGGACTCCGTGGTGTCGATGCTGCGCGGCGATCTCGGCCAGTCGCCCGGCGGCTGGCCTGAGAAGCTGCAGAAGAAGGTGCTGAAGGGCGACAAGCCGATCAAGGTGCGGCCCGGCTCGCTGCTCAAGCCGGCGGACCTCAAGGCCAACCGCAAGGAGATCGAAGCGAAGCTCGAGCGCAAACTCTCAGAATTCGAATTCGCCTCGTGGCTGATGTACCCGAAGGTGTTTACGGATTTCGCCGGCGCGCAGGAGACCTACGGTCCCGTCAGCGTGCTGCCGACGCCGACCTATTTCTACGGCATGAAATCCGAAGACGAGATCTTCGTCGATATCGAGAAGGGCAAGACGCTGGTGGTGCGCTGCCTTGCCATCGGCGATGTCGACGAAAAGGGCATGGTCACCGTGTTCTTCGAGCTCAATGGCCAGCCGCGTCGTGTGAAGGTGCCCGACAGGGCGCATGGCGCGTCCGCCGCCAAGGCCCGCCGCAAGGCCGAGCCCGGCAACGAAGCCCATGTCGGTGCGCCGATGCCGGGTGTCGTCTCCGCACTTTCGGTTGCCGCCGGCCAGGCTGTGAAGGCGGGCGATGTGCTGCTTTCCATCGAGGCGATGAAGATGGAAACGGCGCTGCATGCCGAGCGCGACGGCACCGTCGCCGAGGTGCTGGTCAAGGCCGGCGACCAGATCGATGCCAAGGATCTGCTGATCGCCTTCGGCTAATGCTACCTTCCTGGGGATGGCTGTCCGCATCATGGCGGCAGCCTTTCATGCAGCATCGATAACGGCTTGACCCGCCGCCGCCGGTCGGGCATCGAACCGGCTCAAATTTGGCGCCGTCGTCACCGAGTCGCGGCGCGAAAAACGATGTGGAGAAAAAATGGCCGACGATATCACCGATACCAGCCAGACAGTTGCCGCCGGCCAGCTGCGTGCCTTCATCGAGCGCATAGAGCGGCTCGAAGAAGAGAAGAAGACCATTTCCGACGACATCAAGGAAGTGTTTGCCGAGGCCAAGGGCACCGGGTTCGACACCAAGGCGATGCGCACGATCATCCGGCTGCGCAAGAAGGACCAGGCCGAACGCCAGGAGGAGGAAACCATCCTCGACCTGTACAAGGCCGCACTGGGAATGGTCTAGGGCCAGCCAGCCCCGGCGCCGACGCCGGAGATACGGTTTTGAGCCATGAGCGAATTCGACTTCGGTGCCCGACGCGCCTCTGAATTTCGCCAGCGCGGCTTCTGGACGCTGTTTGCCGAACGGCACCCGGAAGAAAAAGCCCTGATGGCGAGGCGCGGACCGTGGTTCTGGCAGCGCGGGCTGCCCGACTTCGCATTGGTCCTTTCCATGTATGTCGCGCCGGCACAGAACCATGTCGGCGTCTTCTTCGGCCGCAACGAGAAGTTCGGCGCCACGCAAGCCTGGTCGCGGCTCAAGCCGTTCCAGGCGGCGATCGAAGGCAGGCTGAAACTCAGGCCGGAACAGAGTTGCGAAGGCCTCGGCATCAATTCGATGTGGCGGGTGAACTGTTATGCCGAGGACAATTGGCCGGCGATGACCGACTGGCTGGTGACCGAATGTTCGCGTATCGAACGTGCGGTCACAGAAGTCCTGGGGCAGGGGTAGACATCAGGTGTTGCCAGACGGCGTCGGATCCTTCTTCCGCTCACGCTGGCAAGGCCGGGTGCCGCTCGACCGGCTGTTCTGGCGCGACCTTGCCCTTGTCGGTACGGCGCTCAACGTCGCTTCCGCGGTAGCAGCGATTATGCTGCTCGCGCTGAAGCTGCCGCTTGTGCTGGTCCTGGCGGTGCATTTTGCGCTGGTGCCCTACAACATCTTCCTGACCTTTGCCGTCTGGCGAACCACGGAAAGGGCCAGTGGCATCAAGGTGTCGTTGATGACGCTCGGGGCTACACTGTGGCTGATCCTGACGGTCGTGGTCTGAGCGAGCATCGACCGCACCAGCCAATTTCACGGATCGCAGACGAAAAGGGCGGCCGCAGCCGCCCTTCCCATCTATCCTGCGATCGATCGTTTGGCTCAAGCCGCCGGCTCGAATTTCAGCGCCACGCCGTTGATGCAATAGCGCAGGCCGGTCGGCGGCGGGCCGTCCTCGAAGACATGGCCGAGATGGCTGCCGCAGCGGGCGCAGTGGCATTCGGTGCGGACCATGCCGTAGCTGCGGTCGACAGTGTTCTCGACCGAGCCCGGTACCGGGTCGTTGAAGCTCGGCCAGCCGGTGCCGCTCTCGAACTTCAGTTTGGATTCAAACAAAGGCTGATCGCAGCCGACGCAGGAAAAGGTGCCGGCGCGCTTCTCGTAAAGCAAGGCGCAGCTTCCTGGCCGCTCGGTGCCGTGGCCGCGCATGACGGCATATTGCTCCGGCGTCAGCCGGGCGCGCCATTCAGCGTCGGTACGGGTTACGGGGTAGGTATGGGTGTCCATTCGATCTCCTCAGCCTTGCCGGCTCGTTATTGGTTGCAGCCTCGTATTCGCACCAAGATAGGCATTTGTTACCCGTCTGCCCAGTTCCGAGAAGGCGGGCAAGGTTCAGTGCTTTCTTGAAAGCTGCTTCGTCGCGCCTTCGAGCCCGGCCAGTGTCATCGGAAACATGCGGCCGCCGAAAATGTCGCGGATCATCGCGATCGAATGGGTGTAACCCCAGTTCTTTTCGGCCTCAGGGTTGACCCACACCGCGTTCGGCCATTGCTGCAGCAGGCGGCCGAGCCAGACGCTGCCTGCCTCCGGATTCCAGTGTTCGACCGAACCGCCGGGATGAGCGATCTCGTAGGGGCTCATCGATGCGTCGCCGACGACGATCACCTTGTAGTCCGGCCCGTATTTGTGGAGGAGGTCGAAGGTCGGAACCACCTCGGCATGCCTGCGGCGATTGTCCCTCCACACGCCCTCATAGAGGCAGTTGTGGAAATAGAAATATTCGAGCTGGCGGAATTCGGCGCGGGCGGCCGAGAACAGCTCCTCGACGCTTTTGATGTGATCGTCCATCGAGCCGCCGACATCGAAGAACATCAGGAGCTTCACGGCGTTGCGGCGTTCCGGCCGCGTCCGCACGTCGAGATAGCCGTGCTCGGCGGTGGCGTGGATTGTTCCAGGCAGGTCGAACTCCTCCTCGGCACCCTCGCGCACCCAGCGGCGCAGACGCTTCAGCGCGATCTTGATGTTGCGGGTGCCGAGCTCGACGGCATCGTCGAAATTCCTGAACTCGCGCCTGTCCCACACCTTCACCGCGCGGCGGTTGCGGCTTTCATGCTGACCGATACGCACGCCTTCGGGGTTGTAGCCATAGGCGCCGAAGGGCGAGGTGCCGCCGGTGCCGATCCATTTCGAGCCACCCTGGTGACGGCCGTTCTGCTCCTCCAGCCGCTGCTTCAAGGTCTCCATCAGCTTTTCGAAGCCGCCGAGTGCCTCGACCAGCTTTTTCTCTTCCTCGGTCAGGTGCTTTTCGGCGAGGCGACGCAACCAGTCCTCGGGAATGCTCGCGACATCGACCGCATCCGGTCCGCCCAGCGCTTCGATCCCCTTGAAGACATGCGAAAACACCTGGTCGAAGCGGTCGATATGGCGCTCGTCCTTCACCAATGCGGTGCGGGCGAGGTAATAAAAACCTTCGACATCATAGTCGACCAGCCCGGCTTCCAGCCCCTCCAGCAGCGACAGATATTCCCGCAGCGAAACGGGAACGCGGGCTGCCTTCAGTTCGAGGAAAAACGGGATGAACATGGTCGGTTATCTGTGGCCTTCGATCTTCTCTCGTGCGGCGCTTGCAATGAATGCGGAACGCGTCAGGCCACGCCGGCCTGCTTCTTCGTCGATCGCCGCCAGAAGACCGGCGTCGAGCGACAGATTGGCTCGGACGGGCCGGCCCGAGTCGATCAGCACCGGGATCATCACGGCGGATTCGCCGGCGGCAGTATCGAGTTCGTCTTGCAGGAGCAATTGCGCCACCGTACGCGAGACCGGTAACTGCAGATGTTTCGTCGCACGTGCTTCGACCCATTCGCGCACGGCGGAAGTCGCATCGGCAATGGCTTCTTCGGGGCTTGCGCCGCCGCCATGGCAGCCGGGAAGATCAGGGACGCGCACCCCCCAGATGTTCCCTGCCCCATCGAGAATTCCAACATAATGCGTCATGCGGTCTGTCCTCAAATCCATGCAGCCAGCCGGGCGATCGACCGGGCGACACCAGGAGATTGTTCACGATGCCTAGGCACGATGATCATCACCTCTGGCCGTTCCGGATGCTCATACTTGTCGTGCTTGCCGCCGCCGACACTTACCCAGCCATCGCGCAAAAGCCTGATGATAATTTTGCGCGTATTGGTCTCGATCAACGGCATTACACACCCAGATCATGCGCAATATATTGCGCAATGGCGGCCATTTCAAGCTCCCACTTTCTTCACAATAGATCGTACTCGATAAAGCCGGTCCGGCGCGCCACATGGTCGTAGAGCTTGCGCGCGGTGGTGTTGGTTTCGTGTGTCATCCAGTAGACGTTCTTGACGCCGATTTTCGCAGCTTCCTGTTTCACCGCCTCGATCAGCGCCGCGCCAATGCCCTTGCCGCGCACATCCGGGTCGGCGAACAGGTCCTGCAGATAGCAATTGTTTTTTTCCGACCAGCCGGAGCGATGGTAGAGATAGTGGGTGAGGCCGACGACCTTGCTGTCGAGGGTCGCAATGAAACCCTTGGGTTCGAACTCACCCGGCGTGAACAGTCGTTGCCAAGTGACGGCATAGACCTCTTCGGGAAGCTTCGTCTCGTAGAAGGTCAGGTAGTCGGTCCACAGCCGCCGCCAGTCGGCGTGGTCGGACTGCGCGAGCGGGCGGACGATGATCTCAGACATTGCATTTCCTCCGAAGGTTCTGGCCGAAACTGCCTTCCAGTTCGGCCGGCAGCAACGGTCCACAGAAGGGAAAGCGCTACTGCTGCCTTCTGGCCATGAAGGCCAGCCGCTCGAATAGGTGCACGTCCTGCTCGTTCTTCAAGAGGGCGCCATGCAGTTTGGGCAGGGCATTCTTCGGGTCGGCGCGCAAATCTTCCGGCGCAATGTCGTCGGCGACCAGCAGCCTTATCCAGTCGAGCGCTTCGGAGGTCGACGGCTTCTTCTTCAGTCCCGGCACCTCGCGGATCTCGTAGAACTGGGTCAGCGCCGCCCGCACCAGGTTCTGCTTGATGCCGGGATAGTGGACATCGACAATTCTGTGCAGCGTGTCGACGTCGGGAAAGCGGATATAGTGAAAGAAGCAGCGACGCAGGAAGGCGTCCGGTAGCTCCTTCTCATTGTTGGAGGTGATGATGACGATCGGCCTGACCGCGGCACGGATCGTTTCGCCGGTCTCGTAGACGAAGAACTCCATCCGATCGAGTTCCTGCAGCAGGTCGTTGGGGAATTCGATGTCGGCCTTGTCGATCTCGTCGATCAAAAGCACGACCTTTTTGCCGGCCGCGAACGCCTCCCAAAGTTTGCCGCGTTTGATGTAATTCTTGATGTCGTTGAACCTGATATCGCCGAGCTGGCTATCGCGCAGCCGCGAGACGGCGTCGTACTCGTAAAGGCCCTGCTGCGCTCTGGTGGTCGACTTGACGTGCCATTCGATCAGGTCGAGGCCGAGTGCCGCCGCCACCTGGCGCGCCAACTCCGTCTTGCCGGTGCCAGGCTCGCCCTTGACCAGCAAGGGCCGCTCCAGCGCGATCGCCGCGTTGACGGCCACCATCAGATCCTTGTCGGCGACATAGGCCGCCGTGCCTTCGAAACGCATTCTAGCTCCTTGGTTGCCACGACAACCGTAGGGAGACGGACTTGCCAGTGCAAGGCATGGCGGCATGGAGCTGAACAGGAGCAACGGATTTGCAGAGAATAAAGTCGCCGGCCACGCTGTCTCTCTGGCGCTTGCCCGATGAGCCGCCTATATTGCGGGTGACGGTCTGTGCTTCCCGGCAGGAGAACATTTTCCCCGGGGCCTTAACGATCCTTAGGGAGCTGTCCCTGGGAAGACCCGTGGGTTTTCTCACACGGCGCCCACCTACTTTGTAGGTTCCCGGGATCGCTCTCTCCACCGGTTGTGTGGACCGTCGCCTCTCCAAGGCGTCTCCACGCATTCGGTGAATGATACGGTGGAAACGCCGCTCTTCTCCATTCAAATCTGGCCTTCTCCAGCGTTGGCGCATGACATTGTCTAGAGACCTGAAAAAGCAGCTTCGCCGCGAGGCACTCGGGCGCCGCGACGCGCTCGATGAATTCTGGCGGGTGGAGATCGCGCTGGAAATGGCCGAGACGGCGCGCGATCACCTCCACATCGAAGCGGGCCAGATCGTTTCCGGCTTCTGGCCGATGCGCTCGGAGGTCGACGTCAGGCCGCTGATGTTTGCGTTGCGCGAGAAGGGCGCACGGCTCTGTCTGCCGGCCATTCTCGACAAGACCACGATCGTCTTTCGCGAGCTGGTGCGCGGCGCGCCGATGGTCGAGATGGGTTTCGGCACGGTCGGTCCGCATGAGGAGGCCGAGGTGCTCGATCCCTCGGTGATGCTGGTGCCGCTCGCCGCCTTCGATGCGCGCGGCCATCGCATCGGCTACGGCGCCGGCTATTACGACCGCGCCATCGCCAGGCTGATCGACAAGGGACAGCCGCCGCGACTGATCGGCATCGCCTTCGATTGCCAGGAGGTGGCGCAGGTGCCGGATGAGGACCATGACGTCATCATCGCGGAAATACTCACCGAGAGCGGGTTGCGCCGCTTCGTGCCAAAATTGTAGATAAATGGACGCATGATCTTTCACTGGCGTCATGCAGCTTTTGCTTCGCTGACCTTCGGTGCGGGATCATATGAGACTTCTCTTCCTCGGTGACATGGTTGGAAAAACGGGACGCACCGCGGTGTGGGAACAATTGCCCGGGCTGATCTCCGACTTCAAACTCGATTTCGTAATCGTCAACGGCGAGAATGCCGCCGGCGGCTTCGGCATCACCGAAGACATCTTTCGCGAGACGATCGCAGCCGGCGCCGATGTCGTCACCACGGGCAACCATGTCTGGGACCAGCGCGACGCGCTGGCCTTCGCGCCGCGCGAAGAGCGCTTCCTGCGCCCCTCCAACTTTCCCAAGGGCACGCCCGGACGCGGCTCCGGCGTCTACATCGCCAGGAGCGGCGCGCGCGTGCTGGTCGCCAACATCATGGGCCGGGTGTTCATGCATCCCGAGCTCGACGACCCGTTCCAGGCCGGCGAACGCGAGCTTGCCGCCTGTCCGCTCGGCGAGCAGGCGGATGCGGTGGTCATCGACTTCCACGCCGAGGCGACCTCGGAAAAGATGTGCTTCGCGCATTTCGTCGATGGCCGCGCCAGCCTCGTCATAGGCACCCACACACACCAGCCGACCGGCGATCACCAGATCCTCAATGGCGGCACCGGCTACATGTCCGACGCCGGCATGTGCGGCGACTATGATTCCTCGCTCGGCATGGACAAGGAGGAACCACTCAACCGGTTCCTGTCGAAAGTGCCGAAAGGGCGCTTCGAGGCTGCGACGGGACCGGCGACATTGTGCGGCGTCGGGGTCGACATTTCCGACCGCACCGGGCTGACGGAGAAGATCGCGCCGTTTCGTCGCGGCCCGCGGCTGGAGGAAACCGCCCCGTCCTTCTGGTCGTGACATTGATATAGCCGCGCATAGTACCTAACTGCCGGCGACACTGCTCTAGATCGTTAATAGAGGGGACGACCTCCATGCAGCTCATCGAATTCCTGGCACCGCATTTTCAATTCGTGTCCGATCCAACGGCCTGGGTCGCGCTGCTGACGCTGGTCGTGCTGGAGATCGTTCTCGGCATCGACAATCTGATCTTCATCTCGATCCTGACCAACAAGCTGCCGGTAGCCCAAAGGGCCCGCGCACGCCGCCTCGGCATCTCGGCGGCGCTGGTCATGCGGCTGGTGCTGCTGGCCACCATTTCGATCATCGTTCAGTTGACGACGCCGGTCTTCACCGCCCTCGGCCACGGCTTTTCCTGGCGCGACCTGATCCTCATCGCCGGTGGCCTGTTCCTTGTCTGGAAGGCGACCAAGGAAATCCATCACACGGTCGATCCCGACGACCACAAGGACACGATGCTGGGCGAGACGCTGCAGATCAGCCTTGCCGGTGCGATCTTCCAGATCCTGCTGCTCGACCTCGTCTTCTCCATCGATTCGATCATCACCGCCGTCGGCATGACCGACGAGATCGCCATCATGTACATCGCCGTGATCGTCGCGGTCAGCGTGATGATGCTGGCGGCCGGACCGCTGGCGGACTTCATCGCCAGGAACCCGAGCATCGTCATGCTGGCGCTGGGCTTCCTGCTGATGATCGGCATGACGCTGATCGCCGATGGCATGGGTTACCATGTGCCCAAGGGCTATATTTACGCGGCGATGGGCTTTTCGGCGCTGGTCGAGGGGCTCAACATGCTGGCGCGACGGCGCAAGAAGGCGAAGGCGGGTGGTGGGCACTGAGGGGCGGCGGATACCAAACCGAGATCAATCGCGTGCTCCGTCACCATGTGATTGAACAGGAAAAACGGCGATCTTGAGCCGGTTCAGTTCGTCGGCACACCCTTCGGGTGACGGTCGCCGATCAGGCCGAGCGTCAGGCCGTGCTCCAGCCACGTCTTGGCGCCGGCCAGCACGAGGGTGAAGCCGCCGGTTGAACCGATGGCCTCCTTCACCTGCTCGTCGCCGTTGCCGGCGAAACCGAAATTGCGAACCTCCACAAAGGTCGCATCGCCGGGCATTTCGGTGAAGGTCCAGACCACCGTGGTCGGCGGATCGCTCCACTGCATGACGATCTTGTCGTTCGCGACGATCTCGCTGACATCGACTGTCGTCGAGACGCCGTACATGCGCCACTCCCAACGAACCTGCTTTCCGCTGTCGAGACGGCCGCTGCCGTGGGTGAACCAGAATTTCGTGGTGATGGCCGGATCGACGATGGCCTCGAACACGTGGGCGACAGGCCGCCGGATCAGCATGCCGGCTTCGGCGGTCGGTGTCTCGCGGATTTCCATGGGATTGTCCTTTCCGGGCTTGGCGCTCACCAGGCGTCTGGTTCGCGCAGCATGTGAACGATGCTGGCTGGATTGCTGATCCAGCCGCCGCGGAAGCCCTCGCCCAGAGGCTCGATAGCATCGCAACGCACAATTCCGGCCCGGGCGAAATGATCCGCAGCGGCGGGAAAATCATCGGTGAACAGCTCCAGCCACACCTCGGCCTGGCTCAACATCGGCGCTTCATCGATCCACAAGCGGTTGGGACCGAGCTCGAAGCCGATTGCCGGCGCCTTATCGGTGAACGGCTTCAGGCCGACGACGTCGCGGTAGAAGGCGACCGTCGCCTCATATTGGTGCGGCGGCACCTTCATGGCGATGTTGATGCCGCCGGTGATCTTCGCGGTCATTGCGGGCTCCGTCGTCACGTTCAAATGTTGGTCTCGTTGGCGGGTTCGCCCTTCATCTCGCTGCGGTAGTAGCCGTCGCGCAAATTGATGCCGTATTCGACATAGGCCTTCATGCAGGCCAGCATCTGCGACCAGCCCTCGCAGTTGAGGTAGGATTTCTTCAGGCCGACCGCGCCTTCCCGCCAGCCGCTCTCGGCGATGGTGACGAAGGTGCCGCCATCGTCGAGCGGTTCGAGATTCATCTCGACGCGGGTCTTGTAGGCCGGCTTGCCGTCGGCATCCGTGGCATCCCAGCGCAGCACGATGCGGCTGTCCTTGACCACCTCGTCGACCTCGACTGGCACCTTGCCCCACCAGACGACACTGGCACCCGCTTGCAGCGGCGCGCTGGCGCCGCCGATCGTGGTGAAATAGCCGCTGAGCTTCGTTGGATTGACGACTGCGTCGAAGACGTCGGCGACCGGTCTGCCGATGCGTCCTGAAACACTGAATCCAAGTGACATATCCACAACTCCTTCCCTTGATTGGCCGAAGGATATGTTATAGAAATATAACATGTCAAGCCGATCGCAAGACGACCATGTTTTCAAGGCGCTGGCGCATCCGCGCCGGCGCGAAATCCTGGATCAGCTGAAGGATGCGCCAAGGACCACCGGCATGCTGTGCGATGCGTTTCCCGATATCGATCGCTGCACCGTGATGCTACACCTCAAGGTGCTGGAGGAGGCCGACCTCATCGTCGCGCGGCGCGACGGACGCGAGCGCTGGAACCATCTCAACGCGCTGCCGATCAAGCAGATCCATGACCGCTGGATCAGCCAGTATGCCGGCCATGCGCTCAGCATCATCGACCGGTTGAAGTCGGATCTGGAGGCGTGAGCGATGGCGGCGATCCATGTCGTGCGTCCCATGCGCCGTGTGGCTGGACGAATTGAGCCGATTTATCTATAAGCCGGCCATTCCGACAGAGAACGCCGTGCTTCCACGAGTTGCACCTGGGACGCTCTGAAATTTTGAATTCGAGCATTGCGCAAGTCGAGGTGAGATCACCTGCTTCGGATGCTCTAGCCGAGAACACGACAGGGGTGCCATGGCTGGCCATTCACAGTTCAAGAACATCATGCACCGCAAGGGCCGCCAGGATGCAGTGCGGTCGAAAATGTTTTCCAAGCTGGCGCGCGAAATCACCGTCGCCGCCAAGAGCGGTACGCCCGACCCATCGATGAACCCGCGCTTGCGCCTGGCGATCCAGAACGCCAAGGCGGTGTCGATGCCGAAGGACAACATCCAGCGCGCCGTCAACAAGGCCTCGATGGGCGACGCCGAGAATTACGAAGCCGTGCGTTATGAAGGCTATGGTCCAGGTGGCGTCGCCGTCATCGTCGAGGCCCTGACCGACAACCGCAACCGTTCGGCCTCGAACGTGCGCGCTGCCTTCACCAAGGCCGGCGGGGCGATGGGTGAAACCGGCTCGGTGTCGTTCATGTGGGACCGCTCCGGCGAGATCTACTATCCGGCATCGGCCGGCAGCGCCGACAAGATCATGGATGCGGCGATCGAAGCCGGCGCCGACGATGTCGAGTCCGATGAGGAAGGCCACACCATCTACTGCGCCTTCGAAAATCTTGGCGAGGTATCGAAGGCTCTGGAAGGTGCGCTCGGCGAGGCCGAATCGGTGAAGCCGATCTGGCGGCCGCAAAACAATGTTCCGGTCGACGAGGAGCGGGCCCAGTCGCTGATGAAGCTGGTCGCCACGCTCGAGGACGACGATGACGTGCAAAGCGTCTATGCCAACTTCGAGGTCGACGACGAGACGATGGCCAAGCTCAGCGCGGCATGAGCGAAAAAGCGCCTCCCACTATCCGCATCACCTATTGCACGCAGTGCCAATGGCTGCTGCGTGCCGGCTGGATGGCGCAGGAGCTACTGTCGACCTTCGGCACCGATCTCGGCGAGGTGACGCTGGTGCCTGGCACCGGCGGCATCTTCACCATTTCCTGCAATGACACTCTGGTCTGGGACCGCAAGCGCGATGGCGGCTTTCCGGACGCGGCCAAACTCAAGCAGCTTGTGCGCGACGTCATCGATCCGGATCGCGATCTCGGCCATTCGGATCGAAAAACAAAGGCCTGAAGAGCGCCGGCAGCACCGTCACTTACGTCGCAACGCTCCGAAAGCCGCGCCTATGGCGATGCCCATAGCGATGCCGATTGGCAGATCATCCAGAGCGGCGCCGATCGCCGAGCCGACACCAACTCCGATGGCCGTGCCGAAGGCCATGTTTGAGTACTGATCCTTCAAGATCCGTCTCCAAAAAACGTGCCGAACTTTTCAGGCGCGGAGCCTCACTGTCGGCCATCGATGGCTCCGCCCATTGCGGTCAACGCGCGGCGAACCAGAAGGATGCCAGCGCGGCTATGCCGCTGACGGTGCGGACATGGTTCCACATCACCCATTCATTGAGGTAGCGCGACCACAGACTTGCGCCGCTGGCGCTTGCCGGATCGACGGTGGCGAGCGCATCGTTGAGCGGGACGTTGAAGACCATCGTCACCACCACGGTGCCGATGAGATAGACCAGACTACCGGCAATCAGCCAGAGCGAACCCGACTGGCTCCAGTCCATTACCGCGCCGATGGCGACAAGGACGCAGAAAAGCGCCGTGCCGAACAGGGCGGTCATGAACAGCGGGGTCACAGCGGTCACATTGATCGAATTCATCGCCGCGATGCCGCCAGCGGCCGGCATGCGGGCGAGGCCCGGCATGATGAAGCTGGAAAAGGCGAAGAAGACGCCGCCGACGATTCCTGAGCCGATTGCGGCGATAAGGATGAGGATGGGCAGAACTTTCGCGATCATGTCAGTTGCTCCAGATGCCGGTTGCGGTTTTCTTCTGCTTAAAAATATGAGTACTCCTCACATTTGCAAAACGTGATAAACCCTCGTATTTTACGAGTCAAGCGATTTTGGCGGTATGAGAGTTAGTCATGGAAGATGCGGCCTCGCCGGATTCCCCTCAGGAGCAGATCGCTTCGCCGCGCCGGGCGCCAAGCCAGCAGCGCAGCCGCGAACGGGTCGAGCGGATGCTGGCCGCCGCCTCGGCGCTGATAGCCGAGCAAGGCAGCGACGCCATGCGCATGGGTGAGGTGGCGGAGCGGGCAGGGGTATCGATCGGCTCGCTCTACCAGTTCTTTCCCGACAAGCGGGCGATCATCTGGGCATTGGCCGAGCGCTACACCGCCGAAAGCCAAGCCTGCATCTCGGCCGCACTAGCCGGAGTCAGTGACGCCAAAGGGCTGAGCCAAGCGTTTTCGGAACTCGTCGATATCTACTACCGGCTGTTCCTGGCGGAGCCGGTGATGCGCGACATCTGGTCGGGCACGCAGGCCGACAAGGCGCTGCACCAGCTCGAGCTCGCCGACAGCCGGGCCAATGCGGAGTTTCTGACCACGGTGCTGAAACGGCTGCGACCGGCGGCCGATCCGGTGGCGCTGGAAACGACGGCGTTGCTGGTCTGGCAGATGGGTGAAGCCGCCATGCGGCTGGCGATCTCGGTCGAGCGGCAGGAGGGCGACAGGCTGGTCGCCGCCTACAAGCGGATGGCACTCAGGGAGTTGCTGGCTGAATAGCAGGCGGAAAAGCACAAGGATGAATGCTGCAACAAAAAACCCGCCACAAGGGCGGGTTTTCCGATCCGAGAAAAGATTATCGCCCTTAGAGGCCGAAACCTTCGAAACGCTTCTTGAACTTCGACAGGCGGCCGCCGCGGTCGAGCAGGGTCTGCTGGCCGCCGGTCCAGGCCGGGTGGGTGGTCGGGTCGATATCGAGGTTCATCGTATCGCCTTCCTTGCCCCAGGTCGAACGGGTCATGTATTCGGTGCCGTCGGTCATGACGACCTTGATGGTGTGGTAATCGGGATGAATGTCGGTCTTCATGGTTCGGTTCCTGGCTTGCCGGCGCTGCTGACGGGCATAAGCCTGCGTCGATGCGCCCCTTTTTAAAACTCGAAGCCGCAGCTATTGAGGAGCCACGGCTTCTAAAACGGTCGGCGAGCCTATACATCAGCCGGAATTGAATCACAAGGCCGCGGCAAGCGCATATTGAAGCGCATGGCTCAAAGGGCGGCTAGAGGAAACACTGGGATGGCGCACATCAGCAGCGCAGACGAGCGCCGGCGCTCGCTCAAGCCGCTCGGGCGCCTGTTTCCGTATATCGCGCACTATCGCACGCTGGTCATCGGCGCCCTCATCTCGCTGGTCATCGCCGCGACAACGACCCTGGCGCTGCCGCTCGCGGTACGGCGCATGATCGATCATGGGTTCTCGTCGGCCAACACCATCTTCATCGCCGAATATTTCGCCGCGCTGGTGGCGATGGCCGCGCTGCTGGCGGCGGCATCGGCCGGCCGCTACTACTTCGTCATCACGCTTGGCGAACGCGTCGTCGCCGACATCCGCCGCGATGTCTTTGCTCATGTGACGACGCTGTCGCCTTCCTTTTTCGATACCGCCCAGTCGGGCGAGATCGTGTCGCGGCTCGCCGCCGACACCACGCAGGTCAAGTCCGCGGTCGGGGCGACGGCCTCGGTCGCGCTGCGCAACGTCATCCTTGGGCTCGGTGCTCTGGGGATGATGGTGATCACCAGCCCGAAACTGTCCGGCCTGGTGATTGCCGCTATTCCCGTCATCGTGCTGCCGCTGGTCGCTTTCGGCCGCTCGGTGCGGCGCAAGTCACGGCAGGCGCAGGACACGCTGGCCGATGCGACAGCCTATGCCAGCGAACAGGTCGGCGCGGTGCGCACGCTGCAGGCCTTCACCAACGAGAAGCTGGTCACCGGCCATTTCTCGGCTGCGGTGGAAGCCGCTTTCGAGGCGGCGCGCGCCTCGATCTTCGCGCGCTCCTTCCTCACTTTCTTTGCCATTTTCACCATCTTCTCGTCCGTCGTGGCGGTGCTGTGGTTCGGCTCGCGCGACGTGCTCGAAGGCTCGATATCGCCGGGCACGCTCGGCCAGTTCCTGCTCTATTCGGTGTTTGCCGCCGGCGCGCTGGGTGCGCTGTCGGAGGTGTGGGGCGAGCTTGCGCAAGCTGCGGGTGCTGCCGAACGGCTGACCGAGATCCTGGCCGAGAAACCGGCGATCCATGCTCCGGCAGATCCGAAGCCACTGCCCGCGGTCGCTAAGGGCGAGATAGTCTTCGACAACGTCTCCTTCTCCTACCCGGCGCGGCCCGACCGCGCCGCCGTGCACGGCTTGAGCTTTCAGGTCATGCCCGGCGAAACGGTAGCGATTGTTGGGCCGTCAGGGGCTGGCAAGAGCACGGTGTTTTCGCTGATCCTGCGCTTCTACGATCCCGAAACAGGCAAGATCCTGATCGATGGCGTCGACGTGCGTGAGGCCGATCCCGTTTCGGTCCGCCAGCGCATCGCCATCGTGCCGCAGGACGTCACCATCTTCGCGGCCACCGCGAGCGACAATATCGGCTTCGGCCGGCCGGGCGCCAGCAAGGCCGAGATCGAGACGGCGGCGAAGGACGCACTCGCCGACGAATTCATCCTCAGGCTGGAAAAAGGCTATGACGGCCAGGTCGGCGAACGCGGCGTGACGCTTTCCGGCGGCCAGCGCCAGCGGGTGGCGATCGCCCGCGCCATTCTGCGCGACGCGCCGATCCTGCTGCTCGACGAAGCCACCTCCGCGCTCGATGCCGAAAGTGAGACGCTGGTGCAGATCGCGCTGGAACGCCTGATGCAGGGCCGCACCACGATCGTCATCGCCCACCGGCTGGCAACGGTGCTGAAGGCCGACAGGATCCTGGTCATGGATGGCGGCTCGATCGTCGAGGAAGGCACGCATCAGAGCCTGGTCGCCAAGGGCGGCATCTATGCGCGGCTGGCCAAGCTGCAATTCGAAACAGGCGCCAGCGCCTTCAAGGGGGCGGCGGAGTAGTTCAAGCTGTCTGCACTCCTGAAGTGCCGGCCGCCCTACGCCGTTCCATAGCGCTGCTTCAGATGGTTCACGAGATAGGTGGCGTTGAGCTTTTCGCCGGTTGCGCGCTCGAGCAGATCCGGCGTCGACCAGCGTGATCCCTGCGACCAGATTTTTTGGCGGCGCCAGTCGTTGATCGCCTCGAAATTGCCTTTGGCAAGATCCTCGTCGGCTGAAGGATGTTCCCGCGTCAGCGCCGCCCATTGCTGCGCCGCCATCATCGCGCCCAGCGTGTAGGAGGGGAAGTAGCCGAAGGCCGCACCCGGCCAATGCACGTCCTGCATCGGCCCGTCGGCGGGGTTGTCGATGGTGGAGAGGCCGAGATAGTCGCGCATCTTGGCGTCCCAGGCTTCGGGCAGGTCGCCCACCTCCAGCCGGCCCGAGACGAGCTCCTGTTCCAGTTCGTAGCGCAGGATGACATGCAGGGGATAGGTCACCTCGTCGGCATCGACACGGATCAGGCCGCGCTCGACGCGATGCACATGCGGCAGGATATCGTCGAGCGACCAGGCTTCGCCGAGATGCTTTTCGACCACCGGCAGCGCCCAGCGCCAGAAGGCCGGGTTGCGGCCGAGCTGCTTTTCGACAAACAGGCTCTGGCTTTCATGCACGGCCATGCCGCGCGCCTTGCCGAGCGGCCAGTGCGACCATGCCTTCGGCAGGTTCTGTTCGTAGAGCGCATGGCCGGTCTCGTGCAGCACACCCATCAGCGCCGACAGGAAATCGGAGGTCTTGTAGCGGGTGGTTATGCGGACATCACTCGGCACGCCGCCGCAGAAAGGATGGTGCGACACCGATAGCGACCCGTGCGTCAGGTCGAAGCCCACCGCCGCCATCATCGCAAGGCCAAGCTCGCGCTGCCGGTCGATCGCGTAGGTGCCTGAGAGCGGCTTCAACGGGCGCTTGCGCAGCCGCGCGTCCTGGATCGCCAGCGCCTCCGGCACAAAGCTCTTCAGGAAAGCCTTCAGGTCGGCGAACACCGGTGTGATATCGGCGGTGCGGTTGCCAGGATCGTACTGTTCCATCAGCGCGTCATAGGGGGCAAGGCCGAGCACGTCGGCACGCAGCGCCGCCTCCTCGCGCACCAGCGCCACCACGCCCTCCAGCGCCGGCTGGAAGGCCGCCCAGTCGTTCTTGGCGCGCAGGTCGCGCCACAGCTGCTCACAGCGCATGCGAGCCGTCGTCTGGCGTTCGACGAATTCGACCGGCAGGCAGGTCAGGTTGGTGTACTGCCGCCGCAGTTCCGCGACGGCGGCCCGTTGCTCTTCACCGAGCGCCTCGCCTTCGGCCGCGGCAATCCAGTCCGCTATCTCCGGCGCCGTTGCCCTGGTGTGATACATGCCGGCCAGTGCCGACATCGCCTCGGCACGCTTCTCGCCGCCGCCGACGGCCATGTGAGTGGCTTCGTCGGCGCCGAGGATGGCCAGCGCATGCTCGAGCGCTTCGAGCTTATGGCCGAGATCATCGAGTTTCTGAAAGGACATGGCGGCTTCCGTGATTGAGGACGGCGCGAAAAGACACCAACGCAAAAGCCTTGGCAACCCTCAGGCACTGTGCCGGGGATGCATCTTGCGCTGATGCGGTCATGCGTGAAATGCTGCAGCCACAGTTGAGGGGAACAGCATGATCGGCGACATCCTGGTTGGGCTGGTGGCCTTGATCCATGCCTACATCGTCTATCTCGAGATGGTGCTTTGGGACACGCCGCGCGGGCACCAGGCTTTCGGTTTGACACCCGAATTCGCCGGTGCCTCGAAAGTACTCGCCGCCAACCAGGGGCTCTACAACGGTTTCCTCGCCGCCGGCCTCATCTGGGGGCTTTACCTCGGTGCTGCCGGTTTCCAGGTCAAGGTTTTCTTCCTGTTGTGCGTCGCCATTGCTGGCCTCTATGGTGCAGCGACGGTCGGCCGCAAGATCCTGTTCATCCAGACCGTGCCGGCGATTGCCTCCCTGATCGCGGTCTGGCTGGGCTGGTAAAAGGACGCCCGCGGAATTGAGTCCCGAGGGCGTCGGGCGGCCCTTCCTCTTGGACCGTCAGGGGCTACGGCTTCAGCCGTTCGGGTAGTTGCCGCCGTCCGCGCCGTCGCCCATTAGGAAGCCACTGCCGGTATTGAGCCTCAGCCGTTGGTCGACATTGTCGAGGCGGCGTAGCAGGTCATGGTATTGCGCGGCCGGTATCCTGCCATGATCCGACGCCGCGATTTTCTCAGCTGCCTGGGTAATGTGCGAGGTGCGCATTTCCAGCCGCTGCGCCACGGCCGGGGTGATGTTGTTGGCCCGCTTGGCGTCGACTATGCCTTGGCGAACGCCCTGGACCTGTTGGATGACACTGTCGATCCGGGGCCCCGTGAAATCGGTCGGGTCGGTTGCGTCGAGAGCACCCTTGTGATGGCCGGCGGCATAGGCGCCGGCAAGCGGAACGGCGATGAGAAACGCCGCGAGTGTTGCAGTTCTTAGCGGTGTCCTGGGAGTGAAAGAGCGCATCACGCGTCTCCTCTTGTAGAGGAAGGCGGCGGTTGTTCCGCCTGCCTTCTGGCCTTTGGGCCGTCCGGTTCCGTCGTGTCGCGATGCGGGAGACTCATCGCCGGCGGTTCTCAGCCCGGGCGGGAAGCTAGGGCCGCCCTGCGACAATGTGTAATTAAAAAAAGATAATCTTTTCAGGTCTTGCCGGCGTCAGTCCACGCCCTAGAGTTGAGCCGACGAACAAATTCGCGTGAGCTCGCGTGATGAGAGATCAACGTTCGGTGAGCTTCAGTTCAATACGGCGGTTCTTGTTCCGCGCCTCTTCTGTGTCGGCGGCATCGAGCGGCTGAAACTCACCGAAGCCGGCGGCGACGAGCCGGTTGGCCGGCACGCCGTTCTCGATCAGAAATTTCACCACCGAGGTCGAACGCGCCGTCGACAACTCCCAATTGTCGCGATAGCGGCCGGTGCCGGAGAGCGGCTTGTTATCGGTATGGCCGTCGACGCGCAGCACCCAGTTGATTTCGGGCGGGATTTCCTTCTGCAACTCGATGATGGCGTCGGCGAGTTTCTTCATCTCGACCTTGCCGGCATCGTTGATCACCTCGGAGCCGGTCGGGAACAGCACTTCCGACTGGAAGACGAAGCGGTCGCCGACGATGCGGATATTCTCGCGGTCGGCGAGGATTTCGCGCAAGCGGCCGAAGAAGTCGGAGCGGTAGCGGTTCAGTTCCTGCACGCGCTGCGCCAGCGCGACGTTCAGGCGGCGGCCGAGATCGGCGATCTTGGTGTTGGAATCGCGATCGCGATTTTCGGAGACGTTGAGCGCATCCTCGAGCGCGCCGATCTGCTTGCGCAAGGCCGCGATCTGCTGGTTGAGGATCTCGACCTGGCTCAGCGCCTGCTGGCTGATCTGGCGCTGGTTGTCGAGTTCGCCGCCCAGCGCCGCGGCGCGCTGGTTGGCGGCGTCGCCGGCGCCCGCGCCTTGCGCCAGCAATTGCTCGAGCCGGCTCTTTTCCGCTTCGGCCGCCGACAGCGATGCCTGCAGATTGGCCAGCGAGTCATCCTTGTCCTGCGTTGATGAGCGCTCCAACGCCAGAAGCTGGGTCAATTCGTTGATTTGCGAGTTGAGGCGCGTGAGTGCCGTATCCTTGCCGGAAATTTCGCGACCGAGCAGGAACTGCGCCAGAACGAAGACGGTGAGCAGGAACATGATGGCCAGCAACAGCGTCGACAGCGCGTCGACGAAGCCCGGCCAATAGTCGATGCGGCGATCGGTGCGCCGGCCCCTGGCGAGTGCCACGTCAATGCACCCCAGGCTTCTTCAGGGCATCGGCGATCTTTTCCAGTGTGTTGCGCATCGCCTTCTGTTCGTCGGACTGGGCCTCGACCCAGTCGCGCATGATCTGCTGTTCCGAACGCATGTTCTTGACCAGGCCGGAAATGCCGTCGGCGAGATTGGCCATGGCGGTGGCGACGCGTGGATTGGAGCCGCCGCCATTCTCCTGCATGCTGCGCAATCTTTCCGACAGGACCCGGATCTCGTCCGAGGATTCGGCCTTGGCCGGGTCGGAGACGACGATGTCGGACGACAGGTCGGTAACCGAGGACAGCCAGTTTTCCAGCTCGGTGTAGAAGCGCGTTTGGGCGCGGCCGGCCTGCAGGTCGAGGAAACCGAGCACCAGCGAGCCGGACAGGCCGAAGAGCGAGGACGAGAAGGCCGTGCCCATGCCGGCCAGCGGCGCGGAAAGCCCTTGCTTGAGCGAATCGAGCACAGCCGCGGCGTCACCGGTGCCCGGATCGAGCGATTCAATCGTCTCGCGGATCGAGCCGATGGTGTTCAACAGGCCCCAGAAGGTGCCGAGCAGGCCGAGGAATACCAGCAGGCCGACGAGGTAGCGCGAGGTGTCGCGGCTTTCGTCGAGGCGCGTGGCGATGGAATCGAGCATGGTGCGCATCGAGCTGGTCGAGAAAGCCGTGGCCGAGGAGCGGCCGATCATCGCCTTCATCGGCGCCAGCAGCACCGGTTCGGTGGTCTCCGAGCCGGCTCGGAAGGAGTTGACCCAACGAACTTCGCGAAACAGCCGTCCGACTTGGGCGAAGGCCAAGAGGATGCCGACCACCAGCACGCCCACGATCAGCCCGTTGAGGCCGGGATTGCTGCTGAAGGCGGTCGAGATCTGCCGGGTCAGGATGGCGGCGATGAAGGCCACGATGACCAGGAAGATCACCATGGTCAGCAAAAAGACCTGCGGGCTCGAGAGTTTGTGCGGGTCGTAGATCAGGACATCAGAGCGTCTGCCCATGCCGAAGGATTTGAGAAAAGCCATCCGTGCCCCGTTTCCGATGCCGCCGCCGATCACGTGAACCGCGACTCTAAACGGAATTGTGACCAAATTGAATGGCGCTTGGCAAGATTGCCGCGTCGACGTCGGTGTCAGAGCCGATTGATGACCAGGCAGTCGACCATGGCGGCCAGATGCAGGCCGGCGCCGGTGACGACGAAACCGTGCCACAGCGCATTGTGGAAGCGCAGCCCCTTCCAGGCAAAGAAGACGACGCCGCAAGAGTAGACGATGCCGCCGGCGACGATGAGGGCGATCGACATCGTCGGCAGCGTCTGGACAAGGGGCTTGACCAGGATGATGCCGCTCCAGCCGATGGCGAGATAGAAGCCGATGGCCAGCCGGTCGAAACGGCCGGGAAAAAACACCTTGATGGCAATGCCCAGCACCGCTGCGGTCCAGACCAGGACAATCATCCAGCTCGCCAATGGCGAGCCTTCGAGCTGGGCCAGGAAAGGCGTGTAGGTCGCGGCGATCAGCAGATAGATCGCGGCGTGATCGAAACGTCGCAAGACCCATTTCGCCGGCGACGACACTGGCCAAAGATTGTAGGTCATCGACACCGACAGCACGGTGAGCAGCGAGACCACATAGAAGGCGGCGGCAATGTATTCGCCCGGCCCGACACGAAAGGCCGACAGCGCCAGCAATGCCGAACCGACCGATATCGCCAGCACGATGCCGACCGCGTGGACGATGCCGTCAGCGATCATCTCGGCGCGCGAATAGTGCCAGCGTCCAACGAATGGGATGTCGGGGGTGGGATCGATGTCGTTCACTGCCGGGTTTCCTGCGCCGAGCGCTCCAATTTGGACGCTCGCAGGGCAGTATTTCAAGTCTTGTTTGCAGTTTTACGACTGCGGCGCTTCAGCACGGCATGCCTTCAACGCGGCTTTCCTGTCAACGAGAAGAGAGCGGCTTCTTCACGGCCTTCAGCAGGGCTCGCTGAATGACCTCGTTGCCGGCGACAACCGAGCCGTTGTCGAGCATGTCCTGGCCGCCATCCATGTCGGAGACGAAGCCGCCCGCCTCGCGGATCAAAAGCAGCCCGGCGGCGATGTCCCAGGCGGACAGGCCCGTTTCCCAGAACCCGTCCATGCGGCCGGCGGCGACATAGGCAAGGTCAAGCGAGGCGGAGCCCATGCGGCGGACGCCGGAGACTTCGGCCATGACATTGCGCAGCTCGACGAGGAAATTGCCGTGATGGCCACGGCCGAGATGCGGCATGCCGCAGCCGATCACCGTGTCGACCAGTTTGATGCGTCCGGCGACGCGCAAGCGGCGGTCGTTCATGAAAGCGCCGCCGCCGCGTTCGCAGGTGTAGAGCTCGTCCATCGCCGGATTGTAGATGACGCCGGCAACGATCTGTCCCTGGCGTTCCAACGCGATCGAAACGGCAAAGAGCGGTATGCCGTGCAGGAAATTGGTGGTGCCGTCGAGCGGGTCGACGATCCAGCGATGCTGGCCGTCGTCACCCTCGACCGCGCCACGCTCTTCCATCAGGAAGGCATAGCCCGGCCTTGCCTTGGACAGTTCGGCAAAGACGATGTCCTCGGCCTTGCGGTCGGCCTGACTGACATAGTCGCCGGGGCCTTTCATCGAGACCTGCAGGTTCTGCACTTCGCCGAAGTCGCGCGATAGCGAGCGGCCGGCTTTCATTGCGGCCTGGACCATGACGTTGAGGAGGGCTGAGCGTGCCATAGTGGTTCTTCCTGGTGCTTCGCTTTAGACACTGTCTTGATGCATGTCGGTGACCCAAAACCGCGGCCACCTGCGCGACATGCATCAGTCGGCGCGGCGCACGTAAGTGATTTCGTTGGTGTCGACGATGATGCGCTCGCCGGCGCCGATGAATGGCGGCACCAGCACGCGGATGCCGTTATCCAGGATCGCGGGCTTGTAGGACGAGGCCGCCGTCTGACCCTTCACCACCGGGTCCGCCTCGGTGATGGTCAGCGTCACATAGTCGGGCAGCGAAATGCCGATCGGCCGCTCTTCGTAGAGCTGGACCGTCACCATCATGCCGTCCTGCAGGAAGGCGGCGCGATCGCCGACGAAGTCCTTGTTCAGTTCGAGCTGCTCGTAGCTTTGGGTGTCCATGAACACCAGCGCGTCTTCCTGCGCGTAGAGGAAGGAAAAGTCCTTCAGGTCGAGCCGGATCTGCTCGACCGTCTCGGCCGAGCGGAAGCGCTCGTTGAGCTTGGTGCCGTTGATGAGGTTCTTCAGTTCGACCTGGTTGTAGGCGCCGCCCTTGCCGGGCTTGACCGTGTTGGTCCTGACCGCCACCCAAAGGCCGCCATCATGCTCGATGACATAGCCGGGACGGATTTCGTTGCCATTGATCTTGGCCATGATGAGGTGATCCGGGATGCTACCAACGGCCAGGCCGTGGTATGGGATGGTCGCTGCGAAAGCGATTTCGGGCTCCCAAGACCACAAAACGCCAGAAGAGGCAAGGGAGCGCCAAGTCGGGGTCGGGTTGGAGAGGCCGCTACGGCAGGCGGTTCGCCTTCTGCAGGGCCTGCTTGGTCTCGCCGTCGCTCAGCCCCTGCAGGAAATCGTCCATCTGCGGATCGATGAGGCCGGCGCGGCGGGCGACGATGTACCAGGCGCCGGCAAGGACGAGATCCGGATCGGTGCCGATGCCTTGCATATAGAGCTTGGCCAGGCGATTCTGGGCGGCGACATTGCCGCCTTCCGCTGCCTGCTTCGTCCAGCCGAAGGCGGATTTCAGGTCGCGCGCACCGCCGCGGCCTTCGATCATCCAGGCGGCGAGGTCGATCTGCGCGGTGTCGTAGTTCTGTTGTGCCGCCTGCGCCAGCAGGCGCCTTGCCTGCACATCGTCACGCGGCCTGCCGCCGACGCCATTGGCGTAGATCTGCGACATCGCATACTGCGCGTCGGCAAGGCCTGTAGCGGCGGCGCGCTCATAGTAGGAGACCGCCTTCGCCATGCCGGCGTCGCCGGGGTCCTGCTGGACCAGCATCTGCGCGAAATTGAACTGCGCCAGCCGGTTGCCGGCTTCCGCGGCGGCCTGCATCAAAGCATAGGCCTCCTTTTCGTCCTTCTTGACGTAGCGGCCGTCGAGCAGCATCAGGGCGTACTGGAACTGCGCTTCGGGTACACCCTGCTCGGCGGCCAACGCGTACCATTTCGCCGCCTCCGCCGAATTGAGCGGCACACCAAGCCCGCGCGACAGGATCTCGGCGACCAGGGTCTGCGCCGCCGGATCGCCGTTTTGCGCGCGGACCAGTGCCAGATTGTAGGCCGTCTTGTAGAGCCCGCGCTGGAAGGCGCCATAGGCCGCATCGGCGGGTTTTGCGCCGAAGCGGTCGGGGTTGACAGTGTCGGCGGAGGGCAGAGGCGTCGGTTCGGCCGTGGTGGCCGGCTGCGGCAGCGGCTGTTCGATCGGCTTGTTCGCGTGTGCGCCGACATCGGGTTTGGGCTGCGGCAGCAGGATGGTCTCGGCGGCCGCTGCCTGAACCATCAGCGCCGCAAGCAGAGCCTGGAGGGGGAGCCTCGCCCAGGGCACGTCAGTCCTCGAAGCGCGGCGCGGTTTCGTCGAGCAGCGCGTTGGCACTGGCGACCGCTGTCTTGGGATCGGTGCCGTCCGCGAACACGGCGCTCGACAGCGCCACGAACTCGGCACCTGTGGCGCCCACCGCTTCGACCGAGGCAATGTCGGATCCGGCCATGACGATGCACGGGATCTGGATCATATCCGCCCACCATCTGCCGAGCGACAGGTTGCGCGGGTGCGGTTCTGGCTTGTTGTCGTAACCGAAGCGGCCGAAGAAGATGTAATCGGGCCGTGTTTCGCCAAGCTCAAGCGCGTCGTCACGCGTCTTGGCGCCGCCGGTGCCGACCATCATCTTTGCCTGGAAATGCTCGATCGTCTCGGCCAGTTCGGCCTTGGAGACCTCGACATGGATACCGTCGGCCTGGACGCGGCCGGCTATACGGGTGTCGCCGGCAATGATCACTGCCGCACCGGCGGCTTGCGCTGCGGGCACGACCTGTTCGGCGAAAGCCTGGAAGGAAGCCTCGTCCATGCCGTTCTCGGGCAGGATCAGCGACGCGACGTCGCCGCCTTCGAATGCCGCGGCGATACGGGCGGCCGGCACGCCGGGCGGCGCGATCAGCACGATGCGACAGCGGTTGGGGGGCGTTGCGTCATTCATGGTTCTTCGGATCCCGCGTTTCGCCTATGCCGGGCGAAGATGGTTGGATTGCGGCATAGAGCAAAGTGCCCGCTTTGAACAGGCGGGCAGCCGGGATAGCGATGTGGGCCCGCCGGACGCCGGCGGGACCGCTTCACTTAACCGGGTGTGGACTTGCGATAGGCGTTTGGCCCTTCCACAGCTTCCAGCCGAGATTCATGCCGGCAGCGGTGATCAGAATCGCGGTGGCGCCGACGATCTGGCTCAGATGCAGCCGATGGCCGAAGGCGACGACATCGACCAGGATGGCAATGACGGGGTAGATAAAAGACAGCGACCCCTGCAGATGCGTCGGCAGTTTCTGGATGGCGCCGTACATCAATATATACATCAGGCCGGTATGGACGATGCCGAGCGTCGCCAGCATGGTCCAGCTCCATGCATCGGCCGGAAGCTGCGAAAAATTGGCGAACGGAGCCAGCATAACGACGCCGACGCAGACCTGGATCAGTGCGATCAGGTGCGGCGGCGTGCCCTTGAGCTTCTTGGTGACAATGGCGGCGACGGCCCAGAAGAAAGCCGCTCCCAACGCCATGACGATGCCGGTAAAATAGTCCGTGCCGACATCGCTAGCATCGGGAGCGGCCTCAACGATCAACACCATGCCGGCGAAGGCGATGGCGAGCCAGGTCAACTTGGTCAGCGTCAGCCGCTCGGCGAAGAAGAGCGCGCCGAACCCGACCAGCATGAAGGGCTGCGTGTTGTAGACAGCGGTGGCGATCGAGATCGACGCGCGCGAGAAAGCGCTGAACAGCAAAAGCCAGTTGACGACGATGGCGACGCCGCCGAGTGCGGCGATGCCGATGATACGCAATGACAGCCTGTTGCGCAGCAAGCCCAGCCCGGCGCAGATGATGAGCAGCGTCAGCGCGCCGAACGCGCAGCGCCAGAACACCACATCCATGATCGGCTGGCCGGACAGCACGACGAACCATCCGATCGTTCCCAGGATCGCCATTGCGGCGGACATTTCGACCGTGCCACGCACCGTATCGTTCACAACAAACCTCCGTATCAGTTGAGCCGTTATGATCTCATGTGGTGACGCGGCTTTCTATCCGATAGGAAAGGAGATATTGATAAATGACCTAACTATATTAGGCCATGGTTCCAAATCAGCGGGAAATGTAAAATGCTTGATGATCTCGACCGAAATCTCCTCGAAATCCTGGTCAACGATGCGCGGACCTCCCTGAAGGATCTCGCCGCTCAGGTCGGGCTGTCATCGCCAAGCGTTTCGGAGCGGCTTCGACGGCTCGAGGAGCGCGGCGTCATCCGCGCGTTCACCGTCGAGATCGATCCGCTGGCGCTCGGCTATACGTTGCAGGCGATCGTGCGCATCCGGCCCTTGCCGGGCAAGCTGCACATCGTCCAGAAGCTGATCGAGGAAATCCCCGAATTCGGCGAATGCGACAAGGTGACGGGCGATGACTGTTTCGTCGCCCGGCTGTTCGTGCGCTCGATCGGCGATCTCGACGGGATTCTCGACCGCATCGCCGACAAGGCCGAGACCAGCACCGCCATCATCAAGGCGCAGCCGATCCGGCGCCGGCCCCCACCGCTCGATGCAACGGCGCCGCGTGGCAGGGCAAAGCTCGTGCACGCATCCTGAACGGAGTAGCCGCGGCCGGTTTTCAGAGGACTGAATCGAAGGATTTCAAGCGGCCAATGCTCCTGCTGGTTTCGGCTCGTCGATAGGCAGCGCCTGCCATGGCAGCGTGCACAAGCCATGCCGATATTTGCTGTCGCTCAGCTCGGGATTCTGGGTTATTCAATCACCGACACGCTTTCCCTCCAGACCAGTTCCCTCCCATGTCAGGCCTGCTTCTCGATCCGTGGTTCTATGCGGCTGCCATTCCGGCGGTCATTCTGGTCGGCCTGTCCAAGGGCGGGTTTGGCGGCGCCGTCGGTTTCGTTGGCGTGCCGCTGATGGCGCTGACCATGCCGCCGGTGCAGGCGGCCGCTATCCTGCTGCCGATCCTGTGCCTGATGGACATCGTGTCGGTGTGGACATGGTGGGGTGTCTTTGACCGGAAGATGCTGGTCGACATGATGCCGGGAGCCGTCATCGGCATCGGCCTTGGCTGGCTGACGGCGGCATTGGTCACCGAAGGGGCAGTGCGGCTGATCGTCGGTGCCGTCGCCATCATCTTCGTCCTGCGCTGGCTCTATCTGCAGTTTCGCCATGGAGCCGGTCACGCGGCCGCCCCCAACCGCGTGGCTGCGGCCGTCTGGGGTACGGTCGCCGGCTTCACCAGCTTTGTTGCCCATGTCGGCGGCCCGCCCTTCCAGGTCTATGCCTTGCCGATCCGCCTCGATCCCAAGGTCCTGTCGGGCACGGCGGCGATCTTCTTTGCCGCCACCAATGCGCTGAAGCTGGTGCCCTATTTCGCGCTCGGCCAGTTCGACACCGCCAATTTGACGGCGTCGGCGGTGCTGATGCCGTTGGCGCCGCTCTCGACCATAGCCGGGGCGTGGCTGGTGCGGCGGATGCGCCCGGAAATCTTCTATCCCTTCACCTATGCAACCGTCGCGGTCGTGGCGCTGAAGCTGCTGTGGGACGGCATCGTTGGCCTGATGTAAAATAGGTGAGGCGGCTGCCGTCTTCTCTATCTGGGATCAGGCGGCGCTCGGTACGAGGCGACGGTTGCCGCCAAAGGCCAGTGCCGCGCCAACCAGGATGACCAGCACCATGCCGGCGAGGACGCCGATGTCACGCGCAGTCGGCTTGAGGACCATGTCGGCAATGATCACCAGCATCACCGCATAGTCGAAGCGTGCCGCGCGCATCATGCGGTCACCGATGGCAAGAACAGCCGATGTTACGCCCTCCTTGGCGATCATCTCGCCGATGCGCTCGCCGGTCGGCTTGAAGATGAGCATGCCGATCGAAAAGGTCGTGGCGTAGCCGGCAAGGCCGATCAGTATCCACAGGTCGGAGAAGCCGACCCAGAAGCTGCACATGATGAGGCCGAAGACCAGCGTCAGCATCGACATCGGCGCAAAAAACCTGCCGCCCAGTTGGCCGCTGGCGCGCATCGCCTGCAGCTTGTCCTCGATGTTGCCCGCCCGCTCGGCAAGCACGCCGAGAAGGAACAGCACGAAGCCACCACCAACCCACAGAACGGCCGAGATGACGTGAAGGAATTTGACGATCGAATACCAGTCCATGATGTGCTCCTGCAGTGTTCTGGTCGGATTTGCGGCGGCGTGATTTGCGCCGGCCGTCAGAGGAGCGGGCGTTTAGCGCGGTGCCTGTTTCGGAACGATGTCGCCTAAAGCCCGGCTTCGTTTCAGCGCAATGAAGAAGCGGCTGAGATAGTGAACGCGCTATCTGATTTCCTGCTAATATACGCATTGTCGGGAGGGAGTCGGCGCGATATCGTCCGGAATATTGCCGATGCTTGATAGTGCGCTAGCGTCGGGAGTCCGCGGCGACAACAGTCGCTTGACGATCAATCCACTCCCGCAAACGGGAAAGACATTTCGAGGGGTACATTATGCAAGGGGTAGCACGGAATTTCTTCACGCTGGCCATTATCTATGCGTTGTGCGGCATGGCGCTCGGTATCCACATGGCGATCAGCGAAGACCATGGCCAGATGCCAACCCATGCCCACACGATGGTCGCCGGATGGCTGATGTCGTCGGTCTTCGCCTTTTTCTACCATCTGTTTCCGGCCGTCGGGCAAAAGGTCCTGGCCAAGGTTCATTTCTGGCTGACTGCCATCAGCGGTATCGGGCTCATGATCGGCCTTTACATCCTGCTCGCCGGCAATCCGGGGATAGAACCGCTGCTCGGGATTTCCTCGATCGCGTTCTATGCGGGCATATTGCTGTTTGCCCTCATCGCTTTGCCGGCGGTCTGGAAGACGGCCTGAGCTGAACCAGAGGCAGTGAGGCTGTACTGTTACGGCACAGGATTGCGGCGTTCGGTCAAAAAACATCCGCGCCGTTAAGGCTTCATTAAGCTTTACAGGCGTTTACTATGTGCATCCAGTGATCTGGATTCTTACCGAGTGGTTGGAGCCACTTTGTTTGACGCCTCCCTGTTAAACTCCTGAGAGCCGCCTTATCCGCGGCTCTTTTTTTGTCCGCATTTTCGGGGCAGGGGCCAGTGGACCGACGTTAACCTTCTGTTAAACATGTGCTTGCCTTCACCGGTGACGAAGCGCATTTTCAAGCTTCAGTCAGACGGGTTTCCGGGTGTATCGGCAGGGAGCCGAATCAGCCGGTTGCAAGTGCAGGGGCGTATCAATGAACGAGCTTTCGAAGGGCAGTGCGAAAACCGTCAAGCTGGCGGAACGCCGGGTTTTCTCGCAATCCTTCAAGCCGCTTTACCAGGAAGGTATGGGCCTCGTCGAACAGGCCGCCGAATACCTCGACGGCAAGGGCCGGGCCGAGGCGAAGAAACTATCCAGGCTGGCGGCCACCCTCTACGCGGCCGAATCGATGCGGCTGACCACCAGGCTTATGCAGGTTGCGTCGTGGCTGCTTTTGCAGCGCGCCGCCAACTCCGGCGAGATGACCCGCGACCAGGTCGCGTCAGAAAAATCCAAGGTGCGCCTCGACACCGCTTCCGCCCGTGACGAAGCCGCCGGCTGGGCCGAACTGCCCGAGGATTTCCTCGACCTCGTCACCCGCTCGCTGCGCCTGCAGGCACTGGTCCGTCGCATGGACGAGGAGATCTATGGCTCCGGCGCAGTGGCCGACATGCAGCCAGCGGCTCGCCGCCCCAATCCGGTTTCCGACCAGATCAGCCTGCTCAACACAGCTTTCGCCAGAGGCTAATGCATGTCGCCCAAAAGTGGGCCCCGGTTTTGGGAGAACGACATGCATCGCATCAAAAACCTAAAGCGCGTCGCCTGAATCCGTTCAAACGCGACGCGCTTTAGACCTCGGGCACTCCTCTGTTTCCGGTTTGTTCACATTTCGCTGGCATCGCTGTCCATCGGAGATAGAGTGGGCGCATGGGGGAAGCGATTCGCATTATCGGTATCGATCCGGGGCTTCGGCGCACCGGCTGGGGCATGGTCGAAAGCTTTGGCAATTCGCTGCGCTTCATTGCTTCCGGCACCGTGAAGTCCGACGACAAGGCGGCTCTGGCGACGCGGCTCTGCCAATTGCATGACGGCCTCGCCGAAATCCTGCACAGCGCGATGCCGCATGAGGCGGCCGTCGAACAGACCTTCGTCAACAAGGACGCCGTGGCGACGCTGAAGCTCGGCCAGGCGCGCGGCATCGCCATGCTGGTGCCGGCGCGTGCGGGACTCGTCGTTGCCGAATATGCGCCCAACGCCGTCAAGAAGGCGGTGATCGGCGTTGGCCATGGCGACAAGAAGCAGATCCACATGATGGTGAAGGTGCTGTTGCCGAAAGCCACCTTCGATACCGAACATGCCGCGGATGCGCTGGCCATTGCCATTTGCCATGCGCATCACCGACAAAGTATCGCGTACCGGATGGCGCTTGCCGGCCAGGTTTGTTCTTGACTTGTTCACGCTGTGCGGATAAGTAATACCACGAGGTATTACCATGCGTGTGACCACCAAGGGGCAAGTTACGATCCCCAAGCCGATAAGGGACTATCTGGGCATCGGCCCGGGCTCCGAGGTGGAATTCGTGGCCACCGATGGGGACGTTCGGCTGGTTGCCGTCAACGAGAATATCTCCGAAGAGGAGAAATTGCGCAGGTTCAGCGATGTCCTTGACCGGATGGAGGGGACGTTGGACCTGGGAGGCATGACCACCGATCAATACATGGATTTGTTAAGGGGGCCGCGTGAAGATCTCGACGTTGATTGACACCAATGTCTTGATCGACGTCTGGGGACCGGCCGGACCGCTGAAAAGATGGTCGGCCTGGGCGATTGCTTCCTGCCGCCGCGACGGAGCCTTGGTGGTCAACACGATCGTCTGGTCCGAGCTCGCGCCGCTGATCGCGACGGAGACGGCACTTCGAAAAGCAGTCGACATGCTCGAGATGGATCGCGAGTTCCTGCCTTGGGATGCGGCTTTCCTTGCGGGCGTCACGCATTCCCGCTATCGCCGGGCCGGCGGCGTTCGGGAAAGAACCTCGCCTGATTTCTTCATTGGCGCCCATGCGACCGTTGCCGGACACCGTCTTTTGACACGCGACGCGGCTCGTTATCGCAGTTACTTTCCCGACCTCGACATCATCTCTCCGGAAACGCACCCAAGAGGGGCCCATCTACCATGAAAGATCTGGCATGATCGGCAAGCTCAAGGGCACGCTGGACGAGATCGATGAGGATCATTGCCTCGTCGACATCCATGGCGTCGGCTATGTCGCCTATTGCTCGGCGCGCACGCTGGCCGCGCTGCCTTCGCCCGGCGAAGCTGTGGTGCTGTTCATCGAAACCTATGTGCGCGAGGACATGCTGCGGCTCTACGGCTTTCAGTCGGTGCTGGAGCGGGAATGGTTCCGGCTCTTGATGAACAATGTACCGGGCGTCGGCGCCAAGGTGGCACTGGCTATCCTGTCAACGCTGGCGCCGGCGGATCTCGCCAATGCGATTGCGCTGCGCGACATCGCCATGGTTTCTCGCGCGCCGGGCGTCGGCAAGAAGGTGGCCGAGCGCATCGTCACCGAGTTGAAGAACAAGGCGCCGGCCTATGCCGGGTCCGCTTCGGGGACCATCGGCCTGAAGCAGGAGCTCGGCGACGGCGTGGCATCCGCGCCGATTGCCGACGCCGTCTCGGCACTGGTCAATCTCGGCTATTCGCGCGACACCGCGGCCAACGCGGTCGCGGCGGCGCTGAAGACGGCGGGCGAGCATGCCGATGCGCCGAAGCTCATCCGTTTCGGGCTGAAGGAACTGGCGCGGTGACATGGTTGTGGAAAAGAAAAATCCGGCTATCATATGAATGGTAAGAAATTTCTTAGAAAGTAAGAAAATGGGCGCTTACGCCAGTCTGACCTCGAAGGGTCAGCTTACAATTCCAAAAGATGTCCGGGACGCGTTGTCACTCAAAACGGGTGACATGATCGCCTGGACGGTCATGGATGGCTATCTGATTGGAACGCCGCGCAATCTCGACTTTGCAGACCTCGCCGGATTTCTGGGCGATCCGCCCGGCGGTCCGGCGTCACTAGAAGAAATCGACCTCGCGGTGCGGGATGCCGTTGGCAGGCATGTTGTCGGCGGCGGGTCGCAAGGCGGACGAGAGGGCGACGAGTGACGTCGATCGGCATTGATACGAACGTTCTGCTTCGAATGGTGCTGAACGATGATGCAGAGCAGCGGGTGAAGGCCCTCGCATTCGGCGAAGGCCTCAGCGCCGATGCTCCCGGCTTCGTCAGTTTGATCGTGCTGGTGGAATTCAGCTGGTCGTTGATTTCGCGCTATAGGCTACCGAAAGAGCAGATGCAGGCGGCAATCCAGAGACTGTTGAAGATCAAGACACTGTTGTTCGAAGATTTCGATGCCATCGTGGTTGCGCTCGAAAGATCGAATTCGCCGCAGGTGGACTTTGCCGATGCATTGATCGCCGAGCACAATCGAAATCTGGGTTGCTCGCATACAGTCACGTTCGATCAGCGGGCCGCCAAATCCATTGCCAGTATGGAACTGCTCGCATGAGCCTGTCGCCCCGACTGATTGCGCCCGAAAAACGCGGCGAGGATGCCGAGCAGACCTTGCGGCCGCAGACGCTCGACGATTTCGTCGGCCAGGCAGCGGTGCGGGCCAATCTGAAGGTGTTCGTCGAGGCCGCCAAGGGCCGCAACGAAGCGCTCGACCATGTGCTGTTCGTCGGGCCGCCGGGCCTTGGCAAGACGACGCTGGCGCAGATCATGGCACGCGAACTCGGCGTCAATTTCCGCTCGACCTCCGGCCCGGTCATCGCCAAGGCCGGCGATCTCGCGGCATTGCTGACCAATCTCGAAGAAGGCGATGTGCTGTTCATCGACGAAATCCATCGGCTAAGCCCGGCGGTGGAGGAGATCCTCTACCCGGCGATGGAGGATTTCCAGCTCGACCTGATCATCGGCGAAGGACCGGCGGCGCGCTCGGTCAAGATCGACCTCGCGCGCTTCACGCTGGTCGCCGCCACCACGCGGCTCGGCCTGCTCACCAATCCGCTGCGCGATCGTTTCGGCATTCCGGTGCGGCTCAATTTCTACACCGTCGAGGAGCTGGAGCAGATCGTGCGTCGCGGCGCCCGCATCCTGCAGATGGCGCTCGGCGACGACGGCGCGCTGGAGATCGCGCGGCGCGCGCGCGGCACGCCACGCATCGCCGGAAGGCTGCTGCGCCGCGTGCGCGATTTCGCCTCGGTCGCCGGCGATGGTCATGTCAACCGGCAGATCGCCGACGAGGCGTTGACCCGGCTGGAAGTCGACGCGCTCGGCCTAGATGCGCTCGACCGCCGCTATCTATCGATGATCGCCCGCAATTTCGGTGGCGGGCCGGTCGGCATCGAGACGATCGCCGCCGGCCTGTCCGAGCCGCGCGACGCCATCGAGGACATCATCGAGCCCTATCTGATCCAGCAGGGTTTCATCCAGCGCACGCCGCGCGGCCGAATGCTGACGGCCAATGCCTGGCGTCATCTCGGCCTGGATGCGCCGAAGGACCTGGCGCAGCAGCAGATCAACCTGTTCCAGGAAGAGTAGTTTTCCCGAGACGGTCGCCCTAGCCCGACGGCACCGAAGCCACCAGCACTAGCAACGCCGCCGACAAGGTCTTGATCATCGCCGTCAACAGTGCCATCCGATGCTATGTCCCGCGAGGAACCGGTGCCTCGTCGGGACTGAAAAAGGAAGCGCAATGGGCGATCATGGTGATTCGGCTCCGCTGCTGGCAGGACTTTCTGGTGCGCTGACGACGTTCGGCCACCGGCTGATGGCGCGGGTTTATTATGCCGACACCGATTTCTCGGGTGTCGTCTATCATGCGCGCTATCTCGAATTCTTCGAACGCGGCCGCTCCGACTATCTGAGACTCACCGGCGTGCATCACACCGAGCTTGCCGACGGCAAGCATGGCGAAAGAATTGTCTGGGTGGTGCGGCGCATGGAGATCGATTTTCGCGGCCCCGCCCGCATCGACGACATCCTGACGGTCGACACAAGCACCGAGGACATTTCTGGCGCGCGCATCTTCATGGCGCAGCAGCTCAAGCGCGGCGACGAGGTGCTGGTGGAGGCCAAGGTCGAGGCGGCGATCATTGGCGAGAATGGCCGGCCAAGACGCTTTCCCAGGGAATGGGTGGCGGCGTTCATGCCCAAGGCCGCTGCCGACTAGCCTAATTGCGATCAATTTGGCACGGCTTGCGGGTTGCCCCCTGGGCGTGGCAATGCGCCGCGCCTTATGTACTAACCCATCCTTAACCATAACGGTTCATGAAGAGATTGGTGAAGATTGGCGTGATCGTGCGCCTTCCTTTCACCAATATTTGCCCCGAAAAGGCCGCTAACGGCACAGATTGGGGTTGTTCCGGTAGCTTCGTGCGAACCGACCACAAGGGATGCCAGGGGCCAGCCACCAGCTTCGCCCGGAAATCTTAAGGACGTAACGATGGAAAATATCGCACTCGCCGACCCGGGCGCGCAATTGTCGATTTGGGCGCTGTTCAGCCAGGCCAGCTGGGTGGTTAAGCTGGTCATGATCGGCTTGCTCTGCGCTTCGGTCTGGACCTGGGCGATCATCGTCGACAAGCTGGTTTCCTACGCCCGCATGCGGCTGGCGCTCAACCGGTTCGAGCAGGTGTTCTGGTCGGGGCAATCGCTGGAAGAGCTTTACCGGACGCTTGCCGACCGCAAGACCACCGGCATGGGCGCCATTTTCGTGGCAGCGATGCGCGAGTGGAAGAAGAGCTTCGAGAAGGGCGCGAAGACGCCACTCGGGCTGCAGACCCGCATCGACAAGGCGATGGATCTGGCGCTGACGCGCGAAATGGAAAAGCTGGAGGGCCGCCTCGGCTTCCTCGCCACCACCGGCTCGGCGGCACCCTTTATCGGCCTGTTCGGGACCGTCATCGGCATCATGACATCGTTCCAGGCAATTGCCGGCTCCAAGAACACCAGTCTCGCGGTGGTTGCGCCCGGCATTGCCGAAGCGCTGCTAGCGACAGCCATTGGCCTGCTCGCCGCCATCCCCGCCGTCATTGCCTACAACAAGCTGTCGTCCGATGCGAGCAAGATAGCGGTGCGCATGGAAGGGTTCTCCGACGAGTTCTCCGCCATACTCTCGCGCCAAATCGATGAAAAAGTGGCCCCCAAGGCCTGAGGAGTAGCAGATGGGTATGTCCATGGGCATGGGAGGACGCGGCGGGCGCGGCCACAGGCGGCGCGGCCGTCACCATGCACTGATGTCCGAGATCAACGTCACGCCGATGGTCGACGTGATGCTGGTGCTGCTGATCATCTTCATGGTCGCCGCACCCATGCTGACGGTCGGCGTGCCGATCGACCTGCCGGACACGCAGGCCAAGGCGATGAATGCCGACACGCAGCCGATCACCGTTTCGATCAACGCCGCCGGCCAGATATTCCTCCAGGAAACCGAGATCCCGATCGAGGAACTGGTGGCCAAACTGCAGGCGATCTCGAAGACCGGCTATGAAGAGCGCATCTTCATCCGTGGCGACAAGTCCACCGACTATGGCACCGCGATGAAGGTGATGGCCCGCATTTCGGCTGCCGGTTACAAGAATATCGGCCTCGTTTCGCTGCAGGAACAGGATCAGTAGACAAGAAGATGAAGACCGGCCTCACCACATCGGTGATCTTGCATGCGGCGGCGCTGACCTTTGGCCTGTTCACGCTGACGGCGCCGGCCGCGCTCCCGTCCTCCGATGTCGAGTCGGTCGCGGTCGATATCGTGCCGATGGAAGCCATCGCGCAGACGCTGCAGGGCGACAAGAAGGCCGTGATGCATGAAAAGCCGGCACCTGTGCCGACACAGCGCCCGGACGTCGTTCCCGATGCGCAGAAGGTGGGCGAGAACAGCGTCGATACCGACAAGCCGATAACGCCGGAGGCCAAGCCGAAGCCCGTCGACATGACCTCGGCTCCGCCGCCGGCGCCGACCCCGATCGAGAAGCCGAAGCCCGAGGACGTGCCGAAGCCGCAGGAGAAGCCCAAGCCTACGCCGGCAACGGAAGTGGCACCGGCGCCGACGCCCAAGGAAGAGGTCAAGCCCGAGCCGGTCAAGCAAGTCGATCCCAAGCCAACACCGGCCAAGCCGGCGCCGACCCCGCCGCCGCAGGACAAGACCGCGGCCATCGATCCAACGCCCGAGGTCAAGCCGGATGCCGTCGCTGAAGCCATAGCGCAGGAGCCGCCCGCCGAAGCGACGCAACTGCCCGACTCGGCGCCCGCGCCGGAGGCCCGGCCGAAGCCGCAACCGGCACAGGCCGAAAGCGCCAAGGCGCCGGACCGCAAGGATGCCGACAAGCCGGTCAAGGAGGCCTCGTCGAAGCCGAAGTCCGACGACAAGCAATTCAACGCCGACGAGATTTCCGCTCTCCTCGACAAGCAGAAGCCATCCGGCGGCGGCGCCAAGCGCTCGACGCAGCAGGCGTCGCTCGGCGGCGACAAGGATCAGGGCCAGAAGCTTTCCAGGTCGGAAATGGGCGCCCTGGAAAGCCAGCTCGGCGGCTGCTGGACCCTTCCCGCGGGCCTTGAAGGTTCCGAGAATTTCGTCGTCGTGGTGCGGTTCAACCTGGATGCCTCCGGCAAGCTGGACGGACGACCGGCCGTCGAAAAGTCGAGCGGAAGTCGTCAGTTCGACGAAAGCGCCGTCCGCGCGGTGCAAAAATGCGATGTCACCGGCCTGCAGGTTCCCGCGGGCAAGCAGGACATCTGGGCGGACGTCCGCGTCACCTTCGATCCTAGGGAGATGCTGGGTCTCTAGGGCCCGAGTATCCGAAAATCAGTACGAGAAGCGAGAAGACATGAAATCAATCCTCAAGCCGCTCCTGATGGTCGCAGCAATGGCGATGGGCATGACCGCGGCGGGCACGTTGCCGGCGCTGGCGCTCGTCGAGCTCAACGTCAACAAGGGCAATGTCGAGCCGCTGCCGATCGCCATCACTGACTTCCAGGGCGGCGATGCGCTTGGCGCGCAGATCTCGCAGATCGTCACCGCCGACCTGAAGCGCTCGGGGCTGTTTGCGCCGATCGACAAGAGCGCCTTTATCGAGAAGATTACCAACCCGGATGCAGCGCCGCGCTTCGATGACTGGAAGGTCATCAACGCGCAGGCGCTGGTCACCGGCAGCGTCAGCAAGGAAGCCGACGGCCGTATCCGTGCCCAATACCGGCTTTGGGACACCTTTGCCGGCCAGCAGATGTCCGGCGAGCAGTTCTTCGCCAATGATGCCAATCAGCGGCGTGTGGCCCACATCATCGCCGACGCTATCTATGAGCGGCTGACCGGCGAAAAAGGCTATTTCGACACACGCGTTGTCTTCATCGACGAATCCGGCGCCAAGAACGCGCGCAAGAAGCGCCTCGCCATCATGGACCAGGACGGCGCCAACATCCGCTATCTCTCGGATGGCAAGTCGATCGTGCTGACGCCGCGTTTCTCGCCGAACCGGCAGGAAATCACCTACATGTCCTATGAGAGCGGCCAGCCGCGGGTCTACCTGCTGCAGATCGAGACCGGCCAGCGCGAACTGGTCGGAAATTTCCCCGGCATGACTTTTGCGCCGCGCTTTTCGCCCGACGGCCAGAAGGTGATCATGAGCCTGCTGCGCGACGACGGCAATTCCAACATCTTCGCCATGGATCTGCGCAGCCGCTCGACGACTCGGTTGACCAATTCGACCGCCATCGACACCTCGCCCTCCTATTCGCCGGACGGCAGCCAGGTGGTGTTCACCTCCGATCGCGGCGGCCGTGCACAGATCTACGTGATGGGCGCCGATGGCTCGGGCCAGAACCGCATCTCGTTTGGCGACGGCGTCTATTCGACGCCTGTATGGTCGCCGCGCGGCGATCTCATCGCCTTTACCAAGCAGACCGGTGGCGAATTCCAGATCGGCGTCATGAAGACCGATGGCTCCGGCGAGCGCATCCTGTCCTCCGGCTTCCAGCAGGAGGGACCGACCTGGGCGCCGAACGGCCGCGTGCTGATGTTCTTCCGCGACTCCGCCGGCGGGCCCAAGCTTGTGTCGGTCGATCTTACCGGCCGCAACGAGCAGTCGATCCCGACCACGAACTTCGCTTCGGACCCAGCTTGGTCGCCGCTGCTCGAGTAAGAGGCGAATTGGAGAAATGACGAATTGAAGAATTGAAGATGGAGAAACCGGCGAATTATATTAAGCGTGCGAAGGATCTAGAAGTTTATAAGCGCGCTTATGCGGTTTCTCTTGACGTACATAAAGCTACGCTCGCTTTCCCGAAGATTGAGCAATACGCATTGGCCGATCAGTTGCGTCGTTCCAGCAAGGGAATCTGCGCCAATCTGGCTGAAGGATTTGCCAAGCAGACACACTCCAGACCGGAATTCGCACGGTTCGTTTCGATGGCGATGGGGTCGTGCAGCGAAGCGGAGACGTGGGTATCTTACGCGTTCGATCTGGAATACATCAGCCGAGCGCAATGCGATGAGTGGCTGCAAGCGTATGCGCATGTCCACGGCATGCTGATCAATCTGAGAGAAAAGCTGAAGTGAATTGTCCTGTCGGGGTTCGACATTTCATCAATTCCTCAGCTCTTCAATTCCCCTTTTTTCCATCACCTCGTCGCGTTTTGGCCGCATTTCCGCCTAGGGTCCGCGCCAACTGTGACCACCGACAAAGAGGTTGTGGACGGCAGCCTAAACCAAATTTTAACCGTGTTTCTTGAATGCCGGTTAACCCAAACGTGGTTACTGGGTGATCAACGAAATCACTCGAAATACGAAGGAGAGGCGGCATGGGCCGTATCGCAGCACTTACCAGAAACCCAGTCATGATCGCGCTGGTGGCGATGCTCGCCATCGCCGGTTGCGCCTCGAAGAAGACGCCGAACAACGCGGCTGATCTTGGCCTCAACGGCGCCGGCGCGGCAACTCCCGGATCGGCGCAGGACTTTACCGTCAATATCGGCGACCGCATCTTCTTCGATACGGACTCGACCTCGATCCGTGCCGATGCGCAAACGACGCTGGCTCGCCAGGCACAGTGGCTTAACCAGTACAAGCAGTATGCTATCGTCATCGAAGGCCATGCCGACGAACGCGGCACGCGTGAATACAATCTGGCGCTCGGCGCCCGCCGCGCTGCCGCCACCCGCGACTTCCTCGTCGCCAAGGGCGTCTCGGCCAGCCGTCTGAAGACCATTTCCTACGGCAAGGAACGTCCGGTCGCGGTGTGCGACGACATCTCCTGCTGGTCGCAGAACCGCCGTGCGGTCACCACGCTCAGCGGCACCGGTTCCTGAGGCGGCGTGCAGCCGGTCGCGCGTCAAAAGAACGCGCGGCGTACAGCGGTAAAAATGCAACATACCTATGCGAAAGGCGGCCTCCGGGCCGCCTTTTTCATATCCGGATGTCGGAAACAAAATTTGGCCGAAGTCTCGGCTCCTGCTATGAGCCGAAGGCGCTTGGCTGGTCCCATTCTGATTGGAAGGCGCGAACAAGCTAACGAAATCACGGCGAGAGGCACATGCATTTGAGATCGGTTTTGAGCGGCACGCTTGCGCTGCTGCTTCTATCAGGCGTCACCGCCTCGGCTAGCGGCCCCGGGGCGAACGGCTCAGGGCAATCCAACGAAAGCGGCTTTTCCTTCCACCTGCCCAGCATCGAACTGCCCGGCATTTTCGGTCAAAAGAAAAAGCCGGACCAGTTTCAGATGGTGCAGTCCGATCCTGCCGCCGTCACCAGCGTGGAAGAGCAGCTGCGGCAGATGAACGGCAAGATCGAGGAACTTAATTTCCAGGTCCTGCAAATGCAGGAACAGATCCGCAAGCAGCAGGAAGACAACGAATTCCGCTTCCAGCAGCTTGAAGGCGGTGGCACGCAAGGCGGACAGCCGCCGGCACAGAAGAAATCCGATGCCACCACCGGCAGCGACACCAACGTGGCAGCGGCCCCGGCAACGCAGCCGCCTGCCGATGCCGCGCCCGGCAACAACCAGTCAGCAGGCGGCAAGACGGTCGAGGACGTCATCGTCGAATCTCCCGATGGCGACCCCGGCAAGGTTATTCCCGGTACGGGAGCGCCTGAAAAGACCTTCGGAACCATCACCGTCGACAAGAACGGCAATGTCGTCGATGCCGGCGGCAACACTCAGTCGACCACGCCTGCGCAGGATACCGCGCCAGCCACCGGCGCGCCGGCTAAGTCCGGCAAATCCGATACGGTAATCGCGGCATTGCCCGCCACCAACGACCCTGAGGAGCTCTACCGCAACTCCTACCAGTTCATCCTCTCGGGCGATTACGGCACCGCCGAACAGGGTTTTCGCGACCACATCGCCCGCTTTCCCAGGGATGCGAAGGCGGCGGATGCGCATTACTGGCTGGGCGAGTCGCTGCTCGGCCAGCAGAAATATCGCGACGCTGCGGAGACTTTCCTTGCCGCCAGCAAGGACTACCCCAAGGCCAAGAAGGCTCCCGATATGCTGCTGAAGCTCGGCGTGTCGCTGGTCGGCCTTAAGCAGCATGACGTGGCCTGCGCCACCTTCAGTGAAATAGGCAAGCGCTACCCCGACGTTTCCGGTGCGCTCAAGGAACGCATCAAGCAGGAGAAGGCCCTGGCTGCGTGCTGATCCCTTTCACGCATGTCGTTGCCCCGGAACCGGGACCCATCTCTAAGGTGACATGCATCGATGCTCGACACCGAGCCTGATCTTTCGACCAGAATTTTTTCGCATATCGATTTTACCAGCGGCGCTGTTGCGGCCGTGTCCGGCGGCAGCGACTCGACCGCCCTGCTCCTCCTCCTCAAACACCATCTCGACCGCACGGCGCCGGCGACGAAGCTGCTGGCGGTGACGATCGACCACGATTTGCGGGCCGGTTCAGCGGCGGAAGCGCAAGCGGTGGCGAAGCTGTGCGCGACCTACGGAATTTCACACCGCATCCTGACCTGGTCGGGCCCCAAGCCCTCGACCGGTCTGCCCGCAGCGGCGCGTGAGGCGCGCTACCGGCTTCTGGCCGAGGCGGCACAAGCGGAAGGCCTCGGCCTGATCCTCACCGGCCATACCGCCGACGACCAAGCGGAGACGGTGCTTATGCGGCGAGCGCGCCAGGAAGGGTTGGCCCAGGACGCGGGCCGCGGGCTTGCCGGCATGGCGCCGGCCACCTTGTATGACTGGCGCAGTTGGATCGTGCGACCGCTCCTCGGGTTGCGGCGCGCGGCATTACGCGACGTCCTGCGGCGTCAAAATATCGGCTGGGCCGACGACCCGACCAATGCCGACAAGGCTTTCGAGCGGCCACGGATGCGTGCAGCCCTTGCCGACGACAACGGCGCGTGGCGCGTGGACGACGCACTGGCATTGGCCGCGCATGAGGGCCGTGCGCGCAGTCAACTCGGCCTCGCCGCCGCAAGCCTGATCCACTTTTTCGCGACCCACCCGGTCACTGGCCTCATCCGTCTTGATCCTCACTTGTTGAGCGCAGCCGACGATCGGGCAGCCGTTTATGCGCTCCGCATTCTCTTGGCCACCATCGGCGGGATGGACTTCCTGCCGGATCAGACGCGTAGCGAGGGACTGTTGGGTCGGCTGAAAGCGGGATTTTTTTGCGCCACATTGTCGCGGACGGTTGTCGATTTCCGGCGCGCAGGCATCTTCCTGCGCCGCGAGGCGCGCGGCTTGCCCGCTGCCACCGCCGCCAGCGACGAAACCCTCTGGGATGGCCGGCGGCATATCACATTAAACGACGGCAGCGGCACATTGTTGATTGCCCCGTTCGGCGCAGCAGCGGCGAAGCGGCTGGCCATTGGGGAAGGAAAGGCCCCGCCGAGCCTAATGCGCGCCGCGCTCGCCGCCGAGCCGGCGTTGTGGCAGGCCGGTGAATGCCTTGATTTGTCTGAACATAGAACGGTATCCGCGATGGTTGAAGTGCGGCCGGTCGTTGCACCCTTTGCCCGCTTCCTGCCGTCCTTCGATCTGGCGCCGGCGCGTGCCGTTGCCGGGCTGATTGGCGCGCCGAAGCTGCCCGCCCTGCCTTTCAGCGGCCACAGTGCCGGTTGATGATAAGGCGAAAGCTTAACCCAGACATGCTGTTATGCTTGGCAAGGGGAGGCGCTCTCCCTATGTTAGGCGCAAGTTTCCTCTCACGACGTGTGTCCGCCCTGCGGATGCCAACGGGACAATTGATGAATCCGAACTATCGCAACCTCGCGCTTTGGGCGATCATAGCGGTCCTGCTCATAGCGCTGTTCAATCTGTTCCAGACGCCGCAGACGCGAGGGGCTTCCAGCGATGTACCTTATTCGCAGTTCCTGCAGGATGTCGCGTCGGGCCGGGTCAAGACGGTGACCATCGCCGGTGCTCGTATCAGCGGCACTTACACCGACAATTCCAGCGGCTTCCAGACCTATTCGCCCGGCGATCCATCGCTGGTCTCGCGACTGCAGGACAAGAACGTCACCATCAACGCGCGGCCTGAGAGTGACGGTTCCAATTCGCTGTTCGGCTACCTGATCTCATGGCTGCCGATGATCCTCATCCTCGGCGTCTGGATATTCTTCATGCGCCAGATGCAGTCCGGGTCCGGGCGCGCCATGGGCTTCGGCAAGTCGAAGGCCAAGCTGCTCACCGAGGCGCATGGCCGGGTCACCTTCCAGGATGTCGCCGGCGTCGATGAAGCCAAGGAAGATCTGGAAGAGATCGTCGAATTCCTGCGCGATCCGCAGAAGTTCCAGCGGCTCGGCGGCAAGATCCCGCGCGGCGTGCTGCTCGTCGGCCCTCCAGGAACCGGCAAGACGCTGCTCGCCCGTTCGGTTGCCGGCGAAGCCAATGTGCCATTCTTCACCATTTCCGGTTCGGACTTCGTCGAGATGTTCGTCGGCGTCGGCGCGAGCCGCGTGCGCGACATGTTCGACCAGGCCAAGAAGAACGCGCCCTGCATCATCTTCATCGACGAAATCGATGCCGTCGGCCGCCATCGCGGTGCCGGTCTCGGTGGCGGCAATGACGAACGCGAGCAGACGCTGAACCAGCTGCTGGTCGAGATGGATGGTTTCGAATCCAACGAAAGCATCATCCTGATCGCCGCCACCAACCGGCCCGACGTGCTCGATCCGGCGCTGCTCAGGCCGGGCCGTTTCGACCGCCAGGTCGTGGTGCCGAATCCCGACATCGTCGGCCGCGAAAAGATCCTGAAGGTGCATGTGCGCAACGTGCCGCTGGCGCCCAATGTCGATCTCAAAGTCGTCGCGCGCGGCACGCCGGGCTTCTCCGGCGCCGATCTGATGAACCTCGTCAACGAATCGGCCCTGATGGCGGCGCGGCGCAACAAGCGCCTTGTCACCATGGCCGAGTTCGAGGACGCCAAGGACAAGATCATGATGGGCGCCGAGCGCCGCTCGTCGGCGATGACCCAGGCCGAGAAGGAACTGACGGCCTATCACGAGGCCGGCCACGCCATCCTGGCGCTCAACGTGCCATCGGCCGACCCGCTGCACAAGGCCACCATCATCCCACGCGGCCGCGCGCTCGGCATGGTCATGCAGTTGCCGGAGGGTGACCGCTATTCGATGAGCTACAAATACATGATCTCGCGCCTTGCCATCATGATGGGTGGCCGTGTCGCCGAGGAGTTCAAGTTCGGCAAGGAAAACATCACCTCGGGCGCCTCCTCCGACATTGAGCAGGCGACCAAGCTGGCGCGAGCCATGGTCACGCGCTGGGGCTTTTCCGACAAGCTCGGCCATGTCGCCTATGGCGACAACCAGGAGGAAGTGTTCCTTGGCCATTCGGTGGCGCGCACGCAGAACGTCTCGGAAGAGACCGCGCAGATCATCGACGCCGAAGTGCGCCGCCTGATCGACGAGGCCTATTCCACGGCGAAATCCATCCTGACCAAGAAGGAGAAGGAATGGATCGCGCTGGCGCAAGGGCTGCTCGAGTACGAGACGCTGTCCGGCGACGAGATCAAGCAATTGATCGCCGGGCAGAAGCCTTCACGCGACCTCGGCGACGACACGCCGCCGAGCCGTGGCTCGGCCGTGCCGAAGTCCGGCGGCCGGCGCAAGAAAGGCCCCGAGCCCGAAGGCGGCATGGAACCGCAGCCGTCAAGCTGAGTTCGACAAGAGATGTTTTAGAGACGCCGCGGCATGGTCCGCGGCGTCTTTGTTTGGAGGCTTTGTTGAGAGCGGGCCAGGCCGGCGCTGCCCCTCATCTGCCTGCCGGCATCTTCTCTCGTATAATGACGGGGAGAAGGGCGCCACCTTCCGGAGATTTCGCCAATCACCTGCGTTGCCAGTATGGCGCCGGCGTTGCGGGCAGCTACTTTCGCTCCGTCACTGTACGTCACGGGGAGAAGTGCCCGGCAGGGCAATGAGGGGCGGCACCGAACGAGCGCGAATGGCGTGCCCGGCATTTGACAAAGACAGGCCCGCGAACGTTGCGGTTGGGGGGCCTGTCTTTCAGGTATTTTTGTCGTTCAGCCCTTCAGCTTTGCGTTGCACAGGCTGTAGAAGCCGCCGCCCTTCTGGATCCACTTGAGGCCGCCAAGCGCGTTGGCGTCCTTGAGGGCATAGTACTGGTCGAGGCAAGTATGCATACGGCCCTTGCCGGGGGTCTCGCTGGCATATTTCGGCGAGATCGCGGAGGGGAAAGTGACGCCCTTGGGCGCAACCGTGGTCGGCTTCGCCGGCTCTTTGGTGTAGCTCGCCTCGTCGGCGGCCGGCACGGTGTCGTCATCCGACGCGCTGGCGCCGCATTCGGTCTTGCGGAAGTCGTTCCACTTCATGCCTTTCAGCGTGTTGGCCGTCTTGGCAGCCTGATACTTCGTGCTGCATTCGGCCATGCTCAGACCTTTGCCGCTAGTATCGGCGGGAGCCGCGGCGGCCTTGGTGGTTGCCGGCTTGGCGGCGGCCGATGCACCGGCGGCGCATTCGGACTTGCGGAAATCGTTCCACTTCATTCCGTTCAGCGTGCCGGCAGCCTTCGCCGCCTGGTACTTGGCGCTGCATTCCTTCGCCGTCAGACCCTTGGCCGTGCTGTCGGCGGCCGCAGCGGCCGCCTTGGCCGGCTTCGTCTCGGCAGCCTTCTTGGTGTCGGCAGCTTTCTTGGTGTCGGCTGCCTTCGTGTCGGTTGCTTTGGTTTCGGTTGCCTTGGTGTCGGTCTTGGCTGCGGCGTCGGTGCCGCACTGGGCCTTGCGGAACTGGTTCCAGGTCGCCCCGGCGAGTGTCCCGGCATCCTTGGCGGCGTTGTATTTCGTGCTGCACTCGGCCATCGTCAGTGCGTTGGCGGGCGCGGCCAGAAACAAGGTCGCGACGGCGAGGCCGGTCAAAGTGGCAAGTCGGTGGATGAGCATAGCGTTTCTCCGTTGCAGCAGCCCATGTTACGTCCCGGCGAATCAATAACGCTCAACGGTCGGTTGCGCCAGATACTAAGTAGCGTATATATCGCCGAAAGCTGGGCTTTGCCGATAAGGTGATGAAATCGTTGCCCGTTGCCGGCTTCAGAGCAAGAGTTTCCAGGTGCATCTGCGCTGAAAGGTTCGCATGACTGGTATTTTGCAGCATGGCAGTTTCAGCATGTTAGGTTGCAGCCATGTTGTGTGCAGTGCACAACAATGATTTTCTAAGGATTGGTAACATATAATCACACAATGTGATCATGGCGCCCTGGCCAATTGTGGCATGACGTGCCGGGGAAGAAACGTTGAGGAATCGGGCTAGCATGGCAGGGAATTATTTCGGCACGGACGGCATTCGCGGGCGTGCCAACAAGTTTCCGATGACCGCGGAAATCGCGATGCGGGTCGGCATGGCCGCCGGCCTCTCCTTCCAGCGTGGCAGCCACCGTCATCGCGTCGTGCTCGGCAAGGACACCAGGCTTTCCGGCTATATGATCGAGAATGCCATGGTCGCCGGTCTTTGTGCCGCCGGCATGGACGTGTTCCTGCTCGGCCCGATCCCGACTCCGGCGGTCGCCATGCTGGTGCGTTCGCTGCGCGCCGATATCGGCGTCATGATCTCGGCTTCGCACAATCCCTACTATGACAACGGCATTAAGCTGTTCGGACCCGACGGCTACAAGCTCTCCGACGAAATCGAGGAGCGCATCGAGAGCATGCTCGACAAGGACATCGAGCTGGCGCTCGCCGATTCCGACGGGCTTGGCCGCGCCAAGCGCGTCGACGGCGTGCATGACCGCTACATCGAATTCGCCAAGCGGACCTTGCCGCGCTCGATGTCGCTCTCCGGGCTCAGGATCGTCGTCGATTGCGCCAATGGCGCGGCCTACAAGGTGGCGCCCGAGGCGCTGTGGGAACTGGGCGCCGAAGTCGTCGCCATCAATGTCGAGCCCAACGGCTTCAACATCAACAAGGAATGCGGCTCGACCCATCCTGCCGGCCTTCAGAAGAAGGTGCACGAAGTGCGCGCCGACATCGGCATCGCCCTCGACGGCGATGCCGACCGGGTCGTCATCGTCGATGAGAACGGGGCGATCGTCGACGGTGACCAGATCATGGCACTGATCGCCGAATCCTGGCATCAGAGCGGGCGGCTTGCCGGCGGCGGCGTCGTTTCGACGGTCATGTCCAATCTCGGGCTCGAGCGCTTCCTCGGCGACATGAAGCTGCAATTGCACCGCACCAAGGTCGGCGACCGTTATGTCGTCGAGCATATGCGCGCGCACGGGCTGAATGTCGGCGGCGAACAATCCGGCCATATCGTGCTGTCTGACTTCTCGACCACCGGCGATGGCCTGGTTTCGGCACTGCAGGTACTGGCCTGCATCAAGCGGCAGGGGCGGCCGGTCAGCGAACTGTCGAAGAAGTTCGAACCGGTGCCGCAGCTTCTGAAGAACGTCCATATTTCCGGCGGCAAGCCGCTCGAGCAAGCGCCGGTCAAGGCAGCCATCGAGGATGCCCGTAACCGCCTCGGCAAGGCTGGGCGGCTGGTTATCCGACCCTCCGGCACCGAGCCGCTGATCCGCGTCATGGCCGAGGGCGACGACCCGCAATTGGTCGAGTCCGTCGTCAATGGCATCGTTGAGGTTATCTCCGAAACGCGCAGCGCAGCTTAGTCACAAGCCCGCCCCCGAGGGTGCCGCACTCATATCTTCGCCAACTCAAGCCCGCCCTTCCGGCGGGCTTTTTTGGTCGGTCCGGCGGTCGATTCCGACATCTTGAAAACCGCTCAACGATCCCTCGAAGTGTCGGGATTCGTGGTTAAGCAACAGGGTTAAACGCCTTTTAACCTTTGCACTTCATTATCCACGACTGAAAAGCAATTGCATTCGGACCGATGGCCGTTCCGAACTTCTCAGGGGTGACAAGCATGTTCAATACAGCCAGAAAGGTCCTGCCCGCCTTACTGTTCGCAGGTCTGGCAGGACCACTGTTCGCGGCCGACCTGCCGGAACCGGTAGTCGAGGAGGCTCCGCCTCCGGCCGTCTACGAGCAGCCGGTCGAAGTCGGCGGCTGGTACATCCGCGGCGACATCGACTATCACAAGTCGACCCTGCGCGGCATCGACTATATGACCTACACCGTCGATCCCTGTAACTGTACGGTCATTCCCGGCAGCAAGAGTTTCGACTTCGGCAAGCTCAAGGGCGGTTTCTCGCTCGGTGCCGGCGTCGGCTACAAGATCAACGACCATTTCCGTACCGATCTGACAGCCGACTACTGGTTCAAGTCGAACTTCAACGGCGGCACATCGGATATCAACGGAACATCGACCGAAGTGTCGAAAATGAGCGCCCTGCTGCTGCTTGCCAACGCCTATGTCGATCTCGGCACCTATAGTGGCATCACGCCTTACGTAGGCGCCGGCATCGGCGGTGCGCGCGTCAAGTGGGATACTGTCTATGACCCGAACACCACCGAGACTAACCCGGGAGCGTCCAACTGGCGCTTCGCCTACGCTCTGATGGCCGGCGCTTCCTACTGCCTGACCGACAAGATCATCCTCGACGCGGGCTATCGCTTCAGCCACATCCAGGGCGGCCGAATGTTCGAATGGGATGTCAGCAGCTCTGGCCCCGGCTTCGATCGCGGCATCAACACACACGAGGTTCGCGGTGGCCTGCGCTACCAGTTCGGCGGCAGCAACGGTTGCGCAGCGCCGGTCGTGGCCTACCAGCCCGAACCCGAGCCGATCTACACCAAGTAACACCCGGCATTAGCTGAAATTCTCGTGAGCCGCCCGGCACCAGCCGGGCGGCTTTCGTTTGGGCCCCATGTAATGAAAGCTCGCCCGAAATGAATTCGCTAACGCTCTGTTAGCCTTAACCGGCACTTAACCACTATGGTTAACAATGCTCCCTGAAACGATGGCTGCCGTTGCTATTGCCAGCGGGCCAAATTCGGGAGTCGGGGACCATGAGAATCATTTCGCGTGCGGCGCTGGCGCTTGGCGCCTTAGCCCTCTTGCCGCTGGCGCCCTTGCATGCTGCCGACTACAATCCGCCGATCTATGTCGACCAGGCGCCCGACTATGTGCCGGTCGAGGTCGGCTCCGGCTGGTATTTGCGCGGCGATATCGGTTACGCCTTCAGTCATCCGTTCAAACATGAGGAAACATCGAGCGGTCCGCTCGACAGTTTTACTGATGAGAGCAGCCTTTTCACAGGCAGCATCGGTATGGGCTATCATGTTAACGACTATCTCAGGGTCGAGCTGAACGGCGGGATTCTACCAACCGACAAATTCGGCGAGCACGCGAAGCTCGCCGCCACCTGCGACGGTCATACGCTCCAGGCCGACGGATTTGGAAATATCAATTCCGTTCCGGTCTCACAGGCATGCGATCTCTCCGACAACGCCTCCAACAAAGGCTACAGCATCATGGCCAACGGCTATGTGGATCTGGGCACTTACGTTGGGCTCACTCCCTATATCGGCGGTGGCATTGGTCTTGCTTACAACAAATATTTCAGAAGCATAGGCGCACGCGACTGCGTGGAAACACCGACCAATTCCGGCGGCACCGGCGGGTTTTTCTGCGACGATCCCGCCGGCTATGAAGGTCAGACCGACAGCGAGGGCAAGTTCAACCTAGCCTACTCGATCGGTGCAGGACTTTCCTATCAGGTCACCAAAAACGTTTCTGTAGATCTCGGCTACGAATATTTCTCGGTGCCGAGCGCAAAATACGTCGCCTTTGATGGCGGTGCCTTCAATATCCGCAAGGGTATCGACTACCAGACGGTCAAGCTCGGGCTGCGTTACGACCTCTGGTAAGTGCTACGCATAAGAAGAACAGGACGGGCGGATCCTCGGGTCCGCCGCTCCCGGTTTTGCGCCATGACATTTTCGTACAGATCGCCGGTATCCTGCCCGCGACAAAAACTTTCCTCTTGACGCCCGAGGCCTGAACGCATATCGCCGTCCGTGGGCCACCCCTCCCCAACGAGGGGCCACTATCTGGAAGGATAGACCACGATGACGACGCATGCGAAGCCCGGACTGCGTCCGGCAAACCCTAATTTTTCCTCAGGTCCCTGCGCGAAGCGCCCCGGCTGGTCAGTCGAGGCCCTGAAAACTGCAGCGCTCGGTCGTTCCCATCGCGCCAAAATCGGCAAGGCCAAGCTCGAACAGTCGATTTCGCTGACGCGGGAAATTCTCCAGGTCCCGGCGGACTACCGCATCGGCATCGTGCCGGCATCGGACACCGGCGCGGTCGAGATGGCGCTGTGGTCGCTGCTCGGCGAGCGCGGCGTCGACATGGTCGCTTGGGAGAGCTTTGGCTCCGGCTGGGTCACCGACGTGGTCAAGCAATTGAAGCTCGCCGACGTGCGCAAGATCGAAGCCGGCTACGGCGAACTGCCCGACCTCACGAAGATCGATTTCGACCGCGATGTGGTCTTCACCTGGAACGGCACCACGTCCGGCGTGCGCGTGCCGAACGGCGATTTCATCCCTGCGGATCGCCAGGGCCTGACCATCTGCGACGCGACTTCGGCTGCCTTCGCACAGAGGCTCGACTTTGAAAAACTCGATGTCGTCACCTTCTCCTGGCAGAAGGTGCTGGGCGGCGAGGGCGCGCACGGCATGCTCATCCTGTCGCCCCGCGCCGTCGAGCGGCTGGAAACGTACAAGCCTTCATGGCCGCTGCCGAAAATCTTCCGCCTGACCTCGGGCGGCAAGCTGATCGAAGGCATTTTCAAGGGCGAGACCATCAACACCCCCTCAATGCTGTGCGTCGAGGATTATCTCGATGCGCTCAACTGGGCGAAGTCGATTGGGGGCCTCGACGCGCTGATCGCCAGAGCGGACGCCAATGCGGCTGTCCTCGATCGCTTTGTCGCCAAGTCCGCGTGGCTCGGTCATCTCGCCGTCCAGCCGGCGACGCGGTCGAACACGTCCGTGTGTCTGTCCTTCACCGATCCGGATGTGTCCGCGCTCGATGCCGATGGGCAAGCGGCTTTCGCCAAGGGACTGGTGTCGGTGCTCGACAAGGAAGGTGTCGCCTACGACATCGGCGCCTATCGCGACGCACCGCCCGGCCTGCGCATCTGGTGCGGCGCGACCGTCGAGACGTCGGATCTCGAAGCATTGCTGCCCTGGCTCGACTGGGCCTTCGCTACGCAGAAGGCGTCGCTGAAAGCGGCGGCCTGAGATTTTCAGTGGCGGCCCTCGGCCGCCCATCCCCAACAATCCATTTCAAGGAGGCCGCTATGGCGCCCCGCGTTCTCGTCTCAGACAAACTCTCTCCCACAGCCGTGCAGATCTTCAAGGATCGCGGCGTCGAGGTCGACTATCTGCCCGATCTCGGCAAGGACAAGGAAAAGCTGCTCGAAGTGATCGGCCAGTATGACGGCCTCGCCATCCGGTCAGCGACCAAGGTCACCGAAAAATTGATCAAGGCCGCCACAAAGCTCAAAGTCGTCGGCCGCGCCGGCATCGGCGTCGACAATGTCGATATCCCGGCGGCGAGCCGCAAGGGCATCATCGTGATGAATACGCCCTTCGGCAATTCGATCACGACAGCCGAACATGCGGTGGCGATGATCTTCGCGCTTGCCCGCCAGATCCCGGAGGCCAACGCTTCGACCCATGCCGGCAAATGGGAGAAGAACCGCTTCATGGGCGTTGAGATCACCGGCAAGACGCTGGGCGTCATCGGCTGCGGCAACATCGGCTCGATCGTCGCGACGCGCGGCGTCGGCCTGAAGATGCATGTCGTCGCCTTCGACCCGTTCCTGTCGGACAAACGCGCCGAGGAACTCGGCGTCGAGAAGCTCGAACTGGACGAGCTTTTCGCCCGCGCCGACTTCATCACGCTGCACACGCCGCTGACCGACAAGACGCGCAACATCATCGACGCCGCGGCAATCGCCAAGATGAAGAACGGCGTACGCATCATCAACTGCGCCCGCGGCGGGCTGATCGTCGAGGCCGACCTTGTGGCGGCGTTGAAGAGCGGCAAGGTGGCAGGTGCAGGCGTCGACGTGTTCGAGGTCGAGCCGGCCGAGCAGAATGCGTTGTTCGGCATGGAGAATGTCGTGGCGACGCCGCATCTCGGCGCCTCGACGGCGGAAGCGCAAGAGAATGTCGCGCTGCAGGTCGCCGAGCAGATGGCCGATTATCTGATCAAGGGTGCCGTCTCCAATGCCATCAACATGCCGTCGATCACCGCCGAGGAAGCCCCGCGACTGAAGCCCTTCGTCAAGCTTGCCGAAGTGCTCGGCGCCTTTGTCGGCCAGGTCACCGAAGACCCGATCACGGAGGTCGAGATCCTGTTCGACGGCTCGACGGCGACAATGAACACCCGCGCGCTGATCAGTGCCGCGCTTGCCGGGCTGATCCGGCCGCAGGTCTCCGACGTCAACATGGTGTCGGCGCCGATCATGGTGAAGGAGCGCGGTATCATCGTTGCCGAGGTCAAGCGCGACAAGTCGGGCGTGTTCGACGGCTACATCAAGCTGACGGTAACGACCGAGCACAAGACGCGCTCGATCGCCGGCACCTGCTTCTCCGACGGCAAGCCGCGTTTCATCCAGATCAAGGGCATCAATCTCGACGCTGAGGTCGGCCAGCATATGCTCTACACGACCAATGCCGACGCGCCGGGCATCGTCGGCCTGCTAGGCACCGTCTGCGGCGAGAACGGCGTCAACATCGCCAACTTCCAGCTTGGCCGCAACCGGCCGGGAGGCGATGCCATCGCGCTGCTCTATCTCGACGCGCCGTTCCCGGAGGCCGTCCTGGAAAAGGTCAGGAAGCACAAGTCGATCGACTCGGCCAAACGGCTGCAGTTCGACATCAACGCCGTGTGATCCCGGACTTGCCGTGAAGGATCGAAAGGCGCGGCCTGTTCCGCGCCTTTTTGTTCAGCGTGTCCTGGCTGTTGGCAGGTTTGCCGCTTTGCGCCCGCTGTATTCGGCAAGCCCGATGCCGCCCAGCACGAGCGCCAGCGCCAATGCCTGATAGAACTGGAACGTCTCGCCGACGATCAGCACCGACAGCAGCGCGCCGAAGATCGGCACCAGATTGATGAACAGGCCGGCGCGGTTGGCGCCGATCAGTTCGTTGCCCCTGATGTAGAAGATCTGCGAGATAACCGAGGCGCCGATCGCGGTATAGAGGATGACCGCCCAGCCGCGCGCGTCGGGCACGATAACCTTGCCGGCAGCGATCTCCCACAGGAAGAAGGGCACCGAGGTAACGAGAGCCGCAACCGACAGGGCGAGCATCAGGCTCTGCCAATGCATCACCGGTTTCAACCGCAGCCCGACCGAATAGCCGCTGTAGAGAAACACGGCGACCAGCATGATGGCGTCGCCGAAATTGAGCTCCAGCGTCAACAGCCGGCGCGGGTCGCCGTGACAGGCGGTCAGGATCACGCCGACGATGGTCAGAACGACGCCGACAATCTGCGCCCAGTTCACGCGCAGGCGGAAGAAGATGAAATTGGCTGTCATGATCAGGATCGGCATAGCTGCCTGTTCGATCGAGACGTTGATCGCCGTCGTATAGTTGAGCGCCGTGTAGAAGATGGTGTTGAACAGAGTGAAACCGCTGGCACCGAGGGCCGCGAGGATGACCCAGTGCTTGCGCACCAGCGGCCAGTCCTTGCGTATCGTCTTCCAGCCGATCGGCAGCATGATCGCCGCGGCCAGCACCCAGCGCAGGAAGACCAGCGTCAACGGCGAGACGTGATCGACTGCCAGCTTGCCGGCCACCGAGTTGCCACCCCACAGCAAGGTGGTGAGCAGCAGGACTATGTAGGCGCTTCGATGCATCGTGGGATTCCGGCCGCGGGGCCGCGGTGTTTGTCGGCCTATTGCCCCCGTGCGTCCAAGTAAATGATGTTAAGCCCGAAAATTGTTATGCCTCAGGGCATTTTCGGCGGCAAAGAAAGGTCGCGCTCGCGAGGTCTTGACGTTATAGAGGCCTGTCGTTTCGAACCATATTCAAGCCGCTTGGCGGCGTCTCAAGGGAAAAGAAACATGGCCAATGTGGTGGTCGTCGGCTCGCAATGGGGCGATGAAGGCAAGGGCAAGATCGTCGACTGGTTGTCGGAGCGCGCGGATGTCGTGGTGCGTTTTCAGGGCGGCCACAATGCCGGCCACACGCTGGTCGTCGACGGCAAGGTCTACAAACTGTCGTTGCTTCCGTCGGGCGTCGTGCGCCAGGGCAAGCTGTCCATCATCGGCAATGGCGTCGTTTTCGACCCGCACGCCTTCGTCGCCGAAGTGGCCAAGCTCAAGGCGCAAGGTGTCGAGGTGACGCCGGACCGCCTGAAAATAGCCGAAAACACAGCGCTTATCCTGTCGCTGCACCGAGAACTGGACGGATTCCGCGAGGACGCAGCTTCCAATTCCGGAACGAAGATTGGCACGACCCGTCGTGGCATCGGCCCCGCCTATGAGGACAAGGTGGGCCGGCGCGCGGTCAGGGTGATGGATTTGGCGGATTTGGAAACGCTGCCCTTGAAGGTCGACAGGCTGCTGACGCACCACAATGCGCTGCGTCGTGGGCTTGGCCATGCCGAAGTCACGCATGACGCCATCATGCAGGAATTAACCTCGGTCGGGCACGAGATCCTGCCCTATATGGACCGGGTCTGGAAAATCCTCGACGACAAGCGCCGGGCTGGTGAGCGCATCCTGTTCGAGGGCGCGCAAGGCACGCTGCTCGATATCGACCATGGCACCTATCCGTTCGTCACCTCGTCGAACACGGTCGCAGGGCAGGCTGCCGCCGGCTCCGGCGTCGGCCCGGGCGCCATCGGCTATGTGCTCGGCATCACCAAGGCTTACACGACGCGCGTCGGCGAAGGTCCGTTTCCGACCGAGCAGAGGAACGAGGTCGGCGAATTCCTCGGCACGCGCGGCCACGAATTCGGCGTCGTCACCGGCCGCAAGCGACGCTGCGGCTGGTTCGACGCCGTGCTGGTGCGCCAAGCCGTCGCCGTCAACGGCATCAAGGGCATCGCGCTGACCAAGCTCGACGTGCTCGACGGGCTGGACGAGATCAAGGTCTGCACCGGCTACCGGCTGGATGGCGAGATGATCGACTATCTGCCGGCCAGCCAGGGCGCGCAGGCGCGTGTCGAACCCGTCTACGAGACGCTGGAGGGCTGGAAAGGCACCACCGCCGGCGCGCGCAGCTGGAACGATCTGCCGGCCCAGGCGGTCAAATATGTTCGCTACATCGAGGAGCTGATCGGTGCCCCGGTCGCGCTCCTTTCCACCAGCCCGGAACGGGACGACACGATACTTGTGACCGATCCGTTTCAAGACTAGTTTCTCAGCCTTTCCGGGCTTAGCGGCTGATTTGCGGGGGCCGGCGCGGAAACAAAATACAGGTCGACTGAAGCATGGCAGATTTCGTTTTTGTTCTGAAGAAAGCGATAGACGGTCTCGGCGATCCGTCGCCAGAGATGCGGGCGAAGGTCTACGAAAAGGCCCGCTCTACGATCGCAGCGAAGATTGCCCAGCGCGATCCGCCGCTTTCGCCGGAGGATGTCGCAAAGCAGAAACGCGGTCTGGAAGATGCCATAGCCAACGTCGAGCGGGACTATGCCAAGAGCGTGCCGGAGACCGACCCGCTCGCGGAACTGGAACACATCTTTTCCTCGATCGATCGCAACAAGAACCAGCCAAGCCACACGCGGCAACCGGCCAAGGCGGAGCCGGCCTGGCCGGCACCGCCTGCGGCCAAGCCTGAACCTTATCAACCCGCGCCGCCACCTGCCGCCAAGGTCGAGCCAAGCTGGCAAAGGCCAACGCCGGCGCCTGCCCAGCCGGCTCGCGCCGATACGCCCCTTCCAGCTATGGACGCTGAGGAGGCCGACGACGGTGTCGATGTGTTTTCCAGCAACGAAGAGCCGGCGTCGGACACTTTCCAGCGCCTGCGCCCGGCGGAGCGTAAGCGCAGCTACGGCGGGCTGATCGCCGCCGCCGTCGCGCTTCTGGTCATCGCCGGTGGCGGCTACGGCATCTGGCTGAACAAGGACGCCTTCGGCAAGATGCTCGGGCTCGACGGCACCAAGGTCGCGACAAAGACCGAACCCGTGAAGCCGACACCTGCCAAGCCGGCAACCACCGCCGCCGCGCCGGCGCCAGCACCAGCGCCAGCGCCAGCAGCTGGCGGCACGGAAGCTGAAAGCACGAAATTCACCCAACGGCTGACGCCGCAAGGCAGTGAAGTCGACCCCGGCCCGGCCGGCGGACAAAGCGGCATCGGCGAAGGCGAATCGGTCGCTGCGCTGACCACGCCGCCCTCGGCGACCAACGCGCCGCCGATTTCCGCACCGGCCGCCGGCACTCCTCCCGCGGCTACGCCTCCGGCGGCAGGTGCCGCCCCCGCAACACCGCCTGCCAACGGAGCTGCCCCGGCGGCGCCGGCCAACGCCGCCGCCACTCCGCCAGCACCGGCGGGTGCTGCGCCGGCGGCACCGGCCACCGCGCCGGCGGAAACCCCGCTGCCGGTCGGCCAGAAGGCGATCTTCTACGAGGAGCGCACCAGCACCGCCCAGGGCTCGGCGGAGCCGGGCAACATCGTCTGGTCGCTGGTACAGGAATCGCCCGGTGGCGACCTGCCGCCGGAGCCGGCGATCCGCGCCGAGGCGACCATTCCCGGCAAGGACATCCAGTTGCGCATGACGATCCGCCGCAACACCGACCAGACACTGCCGGCCAGCCATATCATCGAGATGATCTTCCTGACGCCGGACGGCTTTGAAGGCGGAGGCGTCGACAACATTCTGCGCGTCGCCATGAAGGGTTCGGAACAGGATGCCGGCAGTCCGCTGATCGGCATTCCGGCCAAGATCGCCGACGGCTTCTTCCTCGTCGCGCTGAACGACACCAAGGCCGACGAAGACGCCAACATGACCTTGCTTCGCGGCCAAGACTGGATCGACGTGCCGGTCGTCTACAAGACCGGCCGGCGGGCATTGCTGACCATGGAAAAAGGCATTCCCGGCGAGAAGGTGTTCGACGAGGCGATCAAGGCCTGGCAGGCGAAGACGGCGGGCTGAGAAGGGCGCCGGCTGTGGTGCGCTCAGAAGCCTTGGAACAGCATGTCGAGTGCGGCGACGATGTCGTCGTGGTGCTTCATAAGGTTCAGTCGACTTTCGCCTAATTCACTGGCAGGAACGGTGGCAATCAGATGTGTTGCCATAACCAGCTTTCGACCGTTGATCTCAAAGATCGGATGAAGCTTTCGCATCGGCGGTGGAACAGTCGCGATCGGCAGAAGCGGGACGACCGCCCGCGTTTTGAAGTAGTCGAGGAGCTCGGACTGAACGTCGAGCAAATAGCGGCCATCGAGGTGATCGCCGAAGACATCATAGCGGGGCATCAGAATTGCCGGTACTCTTCCAGCGGAATGCCGTGTTTTTCGACATAGTCGTTCCAGGCGTCCATGGTGGCGCGGTTCTCGAGTTTCCATAGGCGCGCTTTTTCGGCCGCCACCGCTTCCGCGATGCCAGCCTCCGCGGCGCGAGAGACATTCACGTCAAGGCCCTTGGCTTCCCGCATGAGATTCGAATCGATCGATAGATTTGCTGGCTGACGGGTCGCATTCACGGCAATCTTACGCATAGTAGCCTCCGCAACATGCGCATAATATATGCGCATTTTCGCGTCGCTGCAATAATCAGAAGGTGCTGATGCGGTGAGACTACCCTTCCATCTCTTCGCGCAGCATCTCCAGTTCCAGCCATTCCTCCTCCAGCGCTGCCAGCGTCGCGCGCTCCTTGTCGAGCGCGGCGATCGTCTTCTGGAATGAGGCTGGGTCGCGCTCGTAATAGGCCGGATCGGCGATGTTGTTCTCGAGCCTTGAGATCGACGCCATCACAGCTTCGATTTTCTTGGGCAGCGATTCCAGCGCGAATTTCTGCTTGAACGACAGCTTCTTCGCCGGCCCCTTTGGTGCTGTGGCCTCGCTCTTGCCTGGTGCGGGCGCTTCACCGTTTTCGGCCTTCGCGCGCGCCTTGCGGTCGTCCAGCCTTGTGCCGCCGCGCTGCGCCAGCATGTCGGAATAACCACCGGCATATTCGATCCAGCGGCCGTCGCCATCAGGCGCGATCAGGCTGGTCACGGTGCGGTCGAGGAAATCGCGGTCGTGGCTGACCAGGATGACCGTTCCGGCAAACCCGGCGACCAGTTCCTGCAAAAGCTCCAGCGTCTCCATGTCGAGATCGTTGGTCGGCTCATCGAGAACCAGAAGGTTTGCCGGCCGGGCCAGCACGCGGGCCAGCAAAAGCCGCGCCCGCTCGCCGCCGGACAGTTCTCGCACCGGCGTGCGCGCCTGTTCCGGCTTGAACAGGAAATCCTTCATGTACGAGACGACATGGCGCTGCTCGCCATTGATGACGAGGTTTTCGCCGCGTCCGTCGGTGAGATACTGCGCCAAGGTCTCCTGCGGGTCGACCGCCTCGCGCTTCTGGTCGAGCGTGGCGATTTCCAGATTGGTGCCGAGCCGCACCGAACCGGCATCGGGCTTCATCTCGCCGGTCAGCATTTTCAGCAGCGTCGTCTTGCCGGCACCGTTCGGCCCGACCAGGCCGACCCGATCGCCGCGCTGGATGCGGGTCGAAAACCCCTTGACCACGGTGAGATCGCCAAAGCTCTTCTCGATATTTTTGGCCTCGATCACCAGCTTGCCGGATTCTGCGGCATCGCTGGCCACCATGGTGGCCGATCCTTCGGCCCCGCGATGGCCGCGAAAACGCTGGCGCATGGTCTGCAATTCGCCCAACCGGCGCATGTTGCGTTTGCGCCGCGCCGTCACGCCATAGCGCAGCCAGTGCTCCTCACGCACGATCTGGCGGCCAAGCTTGTGCTGCTCGCGTTCTTCTTCCTCCAGCACTAGGTCGCGCCATTCCTCGAAATGGCCAAAGCCCTTGTCCAACCTGCGGGTCTGGCCGCGATCGAGCCAGACCGTGGTGCGCGATACACGCTCGAGGAAGCGGCGGTCGTGCGAGATGACGATCAGTGCCGACGAGGTGCGGACGAGCTCCTCCTCCAGCCATTCGATCACGGACAGATCGAGATGGTTGGTCGGCTCATCGAGCAGCAGGATGTCGGGTTCGGGCGCCATGACGCGGGCAAGGGCGGCGCGCCTCGCCTCGCCGCCGGACAGGTCGTTGGGCCGCTCCTCACCAGACAAGTCGAGATGCTCCATCAGATAGCTGGCGCGGTACGGGTCGTCGGCGGGGCCAAGTCCGGCCTCGACATACGCCCGAACACTGGCAAAACCCTCCATGTCGGGCATCTGCGGCAAATAGCGTATGGTCGCCGAAGGCTGGCGGAACACCTCGCCGTCCTGCGGCTCGATCAGGCCGGCGGCTATCTTCAGCAGCGTCGACTTGCCCGACCCGTTGCGGCCGACCAGCGCGATCTTGTCGCCTGCCGACGCCGTCAAGGAGGCACCATCGAGCAGCGGCGTGCCGCCGAAGGTCAGTCTTATACCGTCGAGATTGAGAAGGGGTGGGGCCATATCAGCTTTCAGGCAAGGGATAGGGATGGGCGAGCAGTATCGCGCGGCCGTGGCCCAGCGCGATTTCGAGGCGGCCCCTGACCTCATTGGAAATGGTCAGCGACGAGCCAAACGCCACCTCGACGTGGTTCAGCGGCCATTTGGCGCCGGTGACGGTCAGGCCGGCGAGTTGGGAAAAGCCGAGCACCGAAAACAACGTGCCGTCGGCATAGTCGAAGCCAGCCTTGCCGTGGAGCAGGGGGACACCCTCCTGCGCGCCGCTGGTTAAAAGCACATCCGTCCCGGCCTCGGCCAGCCGCAGGGCCAGCGCCAGATGCAGGAAGGCGTGGTCGGCGCGCTTGCCGCCGAAGGCGCCGGCGAGCACCAGGCTGGTCGCACCGAGCTCCAGTGCGGCGGCGATGGCCAGTTCGCCATCAGTCTTGTCCTTTTCGGCCGGGAAAGTCCGACGAGGGACAGTGGCTAGGTCATCAGGCAGGTTGGCCGGCACGGAATCGAAATCCCCCACCCACAGTTCCGGGACAAGGCCGAGCAGCCGCGCATGGCCGATGCCGGCGTCGGCGGCAATCACGCGGGAGCCTTCGACCTGGCGGTCGAGCCGTGGCGTGCGGATGAGGTCGCCGCCAAGCAGGATGGTGAATGTGCTCATATCGTGTGGCCCTTACCAGCCCGGCAACGGAAACGGAAGGCGGCAAACTCCCACTTGCGTGGGGGATCGGCCCGGCCTATGTGTCGAAACGCTCTAACGGGGTGCCGGACGCGATCTTCGCGGACCGGCTGAGAGGCAGTCTCGCCAACCCGCTGAACCTGATCCGGTTTGTACCGGCGGAGGGATTAGACGTTTCGGACAGTCCGACGCCTCAATTCCTTTCAATTCGAACGAAGGAGGCGCCGATGCGCACGCTCTTATACGCTCTTGTATCAGCCATGACCTTGGTCTTGTCAGGACCGGCCTTGGCCAAGGACAAACTCACCGTCTACACCTATGAAAGCTTCACCGCCGACTGGGGTCCGGGTCCCGTGGTGAAGAAGGAATTCGAGGCCGAATGCGGCTGCGACGTCGAGTTCGTCTCGGTCGCCGATGGCGTCGCGCTGCTCAACCGCGTCAGGCTGGAAGGCGCATCGACCAAGGCCGATATCGTGCTCGGTCTCGACACCAACCTTACCGCCGATGCCAAGGCCACCGGCCTGTTCGCGCCGCATGGCGCGGTGACGGATGTCACTGTGCCGGGCGGCTGGAGCGATGACACTTTCGTGCCGTTCGACTACGGTTATTTCGCTGTCGTCTACGACACCGAGAAGCTGAAGACGCCGCCGAAGAGCCTGAAAGAACTGATCGAAGGCAGCGCCGACGACAAGATCGTCATCCAGGATCCGCGCACCTCGACGCCGGGCCTCGGCCTGCTGTTGTGGGTGAAGTCGGTCTATGGCGACAAGGCGCCGGAAGCCTGGGCCAAGCTCAAGGCCAAGGTGCTGACCGTGACGCCGGGCTGGAGCGAGGCCTACGGCCTGTTCACCAAGGGCGAAGCGCCGATGGTGCTCTCCTACACGACGTCGCCGGCCTACCACATGGTTGCCGAGAAGACAGAGCGCTATCAGGCGGTGTCCTTCGAGGAGGGCGAGTATCTGCAGATTGAGGTCGCCGGCATCACCACGACTGGGGCGAAAAACCCGCTGGCGGAGAAGTTCATGGCCTTCATGACCGGACCGAAGTTCCAGGATGCCATCCCCGAGACCAACTGGATGTTCCCAGCCGGGAAGACCGACAAGCCGCTCAACCCGGCTTTCGACAAACTGGTCAAGCCGACCAAAACCTTGCTGTTCAGCCCCGAGGAAGTTGCCGCTAACCGCAAGGCCTGGGTGGATGAATGGCTGGCGGTGATGAGCAAGTAGGGCTCAGCCACGTCGGATGTTTGTGCCAAGCCACCCCCCTCTGGCCTACCGGCCATCTCCCCCTCAAGGGGGGAGATCAGCTGCTTTGCTGGCGGCTCGTCCCCGGCAACGTTGGAGGTTGGCGAAGGCATGGGTAACGGCTAATCTCCCCCCTAGAGGGGGAGATGTCCGGCAGGACAGAGGGGGGCGCGACGGAACGCAATCCTCGCTAAGAGTCGCGAGTCAGGTGGCCCAGCGTGCAACGCGCGTCTGACCCCCGCATCACCGCTGGCACCCTCGCGCTAGCTGCAATAGCGCTGCTGATCGGCGGCGCATTTGCCGGCCTGCTTTTCGAAGGCGCCCATGATTTCTCGGGCGCCTGGGCAGCCTTCGATGCCTATCTCCTGCGCGTCGTGCGCTTCACGCTCTGGCAAGCGGTATTGTCGACGCTGCTCTCCGTCGTGCCTGCACTGTTCGTCGCACGCGCTATGTCGCGGCACCCACGCTTCTTCGGCCGCGCCTTCATCCTGCAACTGTTCGCCGTACCGTTGGCGCTGCCGGCCATCGTCGCGGCCCTCGGCATCCTGGCGCTTTATGGCCGCGCCGGCTATTTCGCCGGCGTTCTCACGGTGATCGGCGGCGGAAGCTGGCCGGGCATCTATGGCCTGTCCGGCATTCTCGTCGCCCATGTGTTCTTCAACCTGCCGCTGGCGACGAGGCTGTTCCTCGAGGCGCTGCAGACCATTCCATCCGACCACTGGCGGCTGGCGAGCCAACTCGGCATGGCAGCACGGCCGGCGTTCCGGCTGATCGAATGGCCAACGCTGCGTGCGGCATTGCCGGGTGTCGCCGGGCTTGTCTTCATGCTCTGCATCACATCCTTCACGATCGTGCTGACGCTCGGCGGCGGGCCGGCCGCGACGACCCTGGAGGTCGGCATCTACCAGGCGCTGCGCTTCGATTTCGATCCCGCGCGGGCGGTGACGCTGACGCTGCTGCAGATCGCCTTGACCTTTATCATGGTGCTGGCCCTGACGCGGCTTGGCGCCAATGTGGTTGGCGACACCAACCTGCCAGTTGCCCAACGCCGCTATCTCTCCGTCAATAGGAGCGAGAGCTGGCTGAACGCCATGCTCATTGCCTTGGCGCTGCTGTTCGTCGTCGGGCCGATGGCAGCGACGGTGACGGCCGGGTTGAGTGCCGACCTCGGCCGGCTGGCCGGTGAGGCCACTGTCCGACAGGCTGCTCTGACCAGTGCGGTGCTGGCCTTGCTGTCTGCACTGCTCTCGGTGATGCTGTCGCTGGCGCTGACCATGGCACGGCGGGCACTGGCGTTGAAACGCCGGGCTGGCCCCCGGACAATGCTTGAGCATGTCACGGATACAGGCGCCGGCTTTGTCCTGGTCGTGCCGCCGATCGTCATCGGCGCCGGCTGGTTCCTTTTGCTGCGCCATGTCGGCGACGTCTTCGCCATCGCCCCGGTCATGGTCGTCACCGTCAACGCGGTGATGGCGATGCCGTTCGCCCTGCGCGCCGTCCGTCCCGCCTACGATGCGGCCAGCGAGCGTCACGAACGGCTCTGCGCACAGCTCGGCATTGCGGGCTGGAACCGGTTGGTGCTGGTCGACTGGCCGTCGCTTCGGCGGCCGCTCGCCACCGCCTTCGCTTTCGCCATGGCCCTTTCGCTCGGCGACCTCGGCGTCATTGCCTTGTTCGGCAGTGATTCCGTGCAGACATTGCCCTACCTTCTCCTGGCGCGCATGGGCAGCTACCGCACCGCGGATGCCGCCGGCCTGGCACTGCTGCTCGGCCTCGTCTGCCTCGCGCTGATCGTGGCGGCGCACTGGCTGGGAAGGGAGAGGGTCCGGGATGCTTGATGGAGAGGCCAGCGGGCTTAAAAAAGGCGCGCCTGTGCGGCTGGACAGGGTGTCGTTCAGCTACGGCGAGATGCCGCTCGTCTTCGACGTCGAGTTCGCCAAGTCGAAGATCACCGCCATCATGGGGCCGAGCGGGTCGGGCAAGTCGACCCTGCTCAATCTGGTCGCCGGCTTCGAGGCCCCACAGTCGGGCCGCGTGCTGATCGGCGGCGCCGACGTCAGCGCCGACCCGGCCTCTGCGCGGCCGGTATCGATGGTGTTCCAGGAGAACAATCTCTTCGCCCATCTTTCCGTCGAGCAGAATGTCGGGCTCGGCCGCTCGCCAGCCTTGCGGCTGACCGAGGCGGACCGCGCCGCGATCGCCGAGGCACTTGTACGCACCGGTCTCGGGGGCAAGGAAAAACGCCTGCCACGCGAACTTTCGGGTGGGGAACGCCAGCGCGTCGCATTGGCCCGCGTTCTGGTGCGCGACCGGCCGGTGCTGCTGCTCGATGAACCCTTCGCGTCGCTCGGGCCCGCTTTGCGCGACGATATGCTGGATCTGGTCGCCGCCGTTCATGCCGAGCGTGGCATGACGGTGCTGTTTGTCACCCACCAGCCTGAAGACGCTCGCCGTATCGGCGAGCACGTGGTGTTTCTCGACAATGGGATGGTCGCGGCAATCGGCAAGGCAGATGATTTCTTCATCGGGGCTGGTCCCGAAGTGTTCCGGCGCTATATCGGCGGGAGTGGCGGTGTATCACGAGATATTGCCCGGAAGCGGACATAATTTACGGTCAAACCGGCTCCAGGCGATGTGGCGCTTGCTTGCCATGACTGGAGGAGTGTGGCTAGGTCCGCCCTACTGGTCCGGCACAGGACGTGATTTGCCTGCAGCATCCGCCGCCCGCCCGAGGGACGTGCAACGGATGCTGCAGCAGTTTAAGATAGCGCATGACGTGTTCCGAAGATCGCCCCCGGTTTTCGTGGTTATGCGCCGGGACCCGAAAGGAAACCGTTCTGGCGATCGGCGTTGATAGACTACGAATGAATCCGCTGGCGCGTTTTCTTGCGCTGGCCGGTTTTGCCGTGGCGCTGGCGAGCTGCCAGATGTTCATGCCGCCGGAAGTACAGGAGTCCGGCTTCCAGCCTTCCGACAAGCCGATCACGGTCGACAACGTTGGCGCCAACAACAAGCTCGCCGAACTGGCCAAGGCGCAGCACCCGCGCATCCTGGCGACTTATGGCGGCGAATATTCCGACCCCAAGCTCGAGCGCATGGTCGCCAAGGTGGTCGGCAATCTGACGGTGGTGTCTGCCAACCCGACGCAGACCTATCGCATCACCATCCTGAATTCGCCCAACGTCAACGCGTTCGCGCTGCCGGGCGGCTATCTCTACATCACCCGGGGCCTGCTGGCGCTGGCCAATGATTCGGCTGAGCTTGCCGCTGTCATCGCCCATGAAATGGGCCACGTCACCGCCAATCACGGCCTGCAGCGCCAGCAGCTGGAGGCCGAGGAGGGCCTGGCGACGAAAGTGGTTTCCGATGTGCTGGGCGACAGCCCGACCGCCAAGGCGGCGCTGATCCGCGGCAAGCTGCGGCTGGCGCAATTCTCGCGCAACCAAGAACTGGAAGCCGACGCCATCGGCATCAAATCGATCGGCGAAGCCGGCTATGATCCTTTCGCCGCCGGCCGCTTCCTGCAGTCGATGTCGGCCTATACGGACTTCCGTTCGATCAGCGGCGCCACCGATGCCAGCCTCGACTTCCTGGCCACGCACCCCAACACGCCGCAGCGCATCGATCTGGCGCAGCGCCATGCCCGCCAGTTCGGCGCGCCGGGCGTCGGCTCGCGCGACCGCGATTCCTTCCTCGCCGGCATAGACGGCCTGCTGTATGGCGACACGCCTGAAGAAGGCTATGTGCGCGGCGAAACCTTCCTGCATCCGGGCCTCGGCGTGTCCTTCTCGGTGCCGCAGGGTTTCATCATCGACAATTCGGCGGCCGCGGTGACGGCAACCGGTCCCGGCGATATGGCGATCCGCTTCGACGGCGTCTCGATCGACAAGAACCGCGCGCTGACCGATTATATCCGCAGCGGCTGGGTGGCCGGTCTCGACGACAGCAGCGTTAGGCAGGAGACGATCAACGGCAACGAGGCGGCGACGGCGCATGCCGGCGCTGAAGGCTGGCAGTTCGACATTGCCGTGATCCGTGCCGGCGGCCAGGTCTATCGGCTGTTGACTGCGGCACCTTCGGCCAGCACCTCGCTGGATGCGGTCGCGCGTTCGGTCAGTGGATCGTTCCGTATCCTGAGTGCTGCCGAAAAGGCCGCGTTGAAGCCACTGCATATCCGCGTCGTCACCGTCCAGCCGGGGCAGACGATGGGTTCGCTTTCGGCTCAGATGGTTGGCGTCGATCGCAAGCTCGACCTGTTCCGCGTGCTCAATGCTCTGTCGCCGGGCGCCGCGGTTTCCGCCGGCGACAAGGTCAAGATCGTCACCGACAAATAAGCGCTCGCTGCAAATTCATTTGCTGAACGTCTGTTACGGATCAGGCGGCAGTCGCCATGAACTCCGGGTTCTGCTTCACCAACGCCACCTTGAGCTTTTCCATGGCGCGGGCCTCGATCTGGCGGACACGTTCCTTGGAAATGCCGAGCGTCTCGCCGAGCGCTTCGAGTGTCGCGCCCTCGTCATTCAGCCGGCGCTCCTCGATGATCCTCAACTCCCGTGCGTTGAGCGCGCGCAGCGCCTCCCTCAGCCATAGCGAGCGGCGCGCGACATCGATCTTGTCTCCGACGATCTCGTCGGGTAGCGGATCGTCGGAGACCAGGAAGTCCATGCGCTCGGTCGAACCCGCATCATCGGCAACCGGCATGTTTAGCGAGGAATCGGGTGCCGACAGGCGCGAATCCATCATCGCCACATCGGCTTCGGAGACGCCGAGTGTCTCCGACACTTCGCGGTATAGGGTCGCGTTCGACAGCGGCTCGGCGCCATTCGCCAGCCGTGCGCGCAGGCGGCGCAAGTTGAAGAACAGCGCCTTTTGGGCCGAACTGGTGCCGCCGCGCACAATCGACCAGTTGCGCAGGATGTAGTCCTGCATCGAGGCGCGGATCCACCACGTCGCGTAGGTCGAAAACCGCACCTCGCGCTCCGGCTCGAAGCGGGCTGCGGCTTCAAGCAGGCCGACGTGGCCCTCCTGGATCAGATCGCCGAGCGGCAGGCCGTAGTGGCGGAATTTCGAGGCCATGGAAATGACCAGCCGCATATGGGCGACGGTGATGCTGTGCAATGCGTTCTGGTCATTGTCCTCTTTCCAGAGCAATGCCAGCCGATGCTCTTCATCACGTTCGAGGTAGGGAGCCTTCATTGCCGCGCGGACCATGATCCGTCCTGCCGTGTCTTCCATCATGAGGCGCTCCCTGGCTCAGGCGATGCGGATGACTTTGCAAACTTGGCTGGCGCCCGGTTGAAATAGCGGCGTCGTGCCCTAGAACTGCCAGAACGTGCGGTACGCCGGAAAGGTTCCCTGGTTGTTGCCGGGCGGATCAGGTTGCTTGAACGATGTCTGCAGGACCGGTGACGGCCTCGATTGCCGCCAAGAAACGCCATTTGGAGAATCCAATTTCAGAAACGTGTGATTTACGAAATCCGGTTCCTTATTTTCTCACCTCGCATCTGGCAGTTTCCAGCGCTCACACAATGCCGGATATCCGGCCAAGGACGGGATCACAGAAAAATGAAATGGCTGAAGTCGCTCATTATCGCCGGAACGCTGCAGGCTCTGGCTGTCACCGCAGGCAATGCCGGCGCCAATCTCGACCAGATCAAGCAGGCCGGGGTCATCAAGGTCGGCACGGAAGGCACCTATGCGCCATTCACCTATCATGACACTTCCGGCGCCCTGGTCGGCTTCGATGTCGAAATCGCCAAGGCGATCGCCGACAAGCTCGGCGTCAAGGCCGAGTTCCTTGAAGGCAAGTGGGACGGGCTGATCGCCGGCCTCGACGCCAATCGCTATGACGCCGTCATCAATGAAGTCGGCATCACCGATGCCCGCAAGGCCAAGTACGCCTTCTCCGATCCCTACATCGCCTCCAAAGCAGTGCTGATCGTGCGCGGCGACAACACCGACATCAAGACGTTCGCCGATCTCAAGGGCAAGAAGTCGGCGCAGTCGCTGACCTCGAATTTCGGCAAGCTGGCCGAGGCGAACGGCGCCGAATTGGTCGGCACCGATGGCTTCGACCAGTCGATCCAGCTGCTTTTAACCGGCCGTGCCGACGCCACCATCAATGACAGCCTGTCGTTCCTCGACTTCAAGAAGCACAAGCCCGACGCCAATGTGAAGATTGCCGCGCAAGAAGAAAACGCTGACTATTCCGGCGTCATCGTGCGCAAGGGCGATCCGGAACTTGTTGCGGCGATCAACAAGGCGCTGGCCGACATCAAGGCCGATGGCACCTACCAGAAGATCGCCGACACCTATTTCGGCCAGGACGTTTCGAAGTAAGCTGATGAGGTGGGCCCGGTCTCCGGCCCACGAGACATATGAAGCGGCGAGCCGTCTTTGACCGGCCGCCGCTTTTGTCGTGATATGTCTGACGCATTCACGCCTTGATGAGCCGCCTCGACCATTGGAGAATCTTACGTGCCGCACTGGCTGCAACTGATGCTGGAGTCACTGCCTTCGCTGTTGTGGGCGGCGCTGATCTTCACCGTGCCGCTGACGCTGTTGTCCTTCGCTCTCGGCTTGACGGTCGGCCTGGGTGCTGCGCTCGCCCGGCTGTTCGGACCGAAGCCCCTGGTCGCGCTGGTGCGCTTCTACGTCTGGATTTTTCGCGGCACGCCGCTCCTGGTTCAGCTGTTCCTGATCTTCTACGGCCTGCCGTCGGTCGGCATTCTGCTCGATGCCTTCACCGCGGCGTTGATCGGCTTCACGCTCAACATAGGCGCCTACACGTCGGAGATCATCCGCGCTGCGATAGGCTCGGTGCCGAAGGGCCAGTGGGAGGCCGGCTATTCGATCGGCATGACCTGGAGCCAGGCGATGCGGCGCACCATCCTGCCGCAGGCCGGCCGGGTCGCGGTGCCGCCGCTCTCCAACACTTTCATCTCGCTGGTCAAGGACACGTCGCTGGCGGCCGCGATCACCGTGCCGGAAATGTTCCAGGCGGCGCAGCGCATCGTCGCCACCACCTATGAGCCGCTTATCCTCTATGTCGAGGCGGCGATGCTCTATCTGGCGATGAGTTCGGTGCTGTCGGCCTTGCAGACGCGACTGGAAACCCGGCTCAACCGCTATGGCGGCTTCCTGGAGGCGCGCTCATGATCGGCCTCACCAACATCGAGAAACGCTTCGGCGACAACCTTGTGCTGAAGGGCGTGACGGTCACCATTGCCGAAGGCAGCGTTACAGCGCTGGTCGGGCCTTCAGGCGGCGGCAAAAGCACCTTGCTGCGCTGCGTCAACCTTCTGGAGATCCCGACTTCGGGCACGGTGCGCATCGGTGACGAGGCGCTGGAATTCCAACCCGGCGTCAGGGTTCCGGCCAGGGATATCCAGCGCCTGCGGCTGCAGACCGGCATGGTGTTCCAGAACTTCCAGCTGTTTCCGCATCGCACCGCGATCGAAAACGTCATGGAAGGGCTGGTGACGGTGCTGAAATGGCCGCCGGAGAGGGCACGCGAGCGGGCGCTCGCCCTGCTGGAAAAAGTTGGGATGGTGCACAAGGCGGACGCTTGGCCGGCGACGCTGTCGGGCGGCCAACAGCAGCGTGTGGCGATCGCGCGTGCCTTGGCGCCGTCGCCGAAAGTTCTGCTCTGCGACGAGCCGACCTCGGCGCTTGACCCGGAACTGGCGCAAGAGGTGGTAGACGTGCTCGGCAAGCTCGCCAGCGAAGGCACGACCATGGTGATGGCGACGCATGATCTGCGCCTCGCCTCCAAGATCGCCCAGGAAGTGGTGTTTCTCGATGCCGGCGTCATCGTCGAGAAAGGGCCGGCCGCGCTGCTGTTCGGCAATCCCGAGAAGCAACGGACGAAGCGGTTTATTGCGACGCTGAAGCAGGAGGCGGAGAGGGAAAGTGGCGGCGACGGATCGCTGTAGCTTCATCGTCAAAAAGCAAAAAACCCGGCGCAAGGCCGGGTTTTTCATGAACTCAAAGGCAAAAGCTCAGGCAGCTTCTTCCTGCTCGGCTTCCTCATTATCAGCCTTGGCACCCCGCTTAGGCCCCTTGTTGAGGTTGACCTCGATCAGGCGCACGGCTTCGGTTTCCGACATGCGATTGACGGCCGCGATCTCGCGGGCCATGCGGTCGAGCGCTGCCTCATAGAGTTGGCGTTCGGAATAGGACTGCTCTGGCTGGTTGTCGGCGCGGTAGAGGTCGCGCACAACTTCCGAGATCGAGATCAGGTCGCCGGAATTGATCTTCGCATCATATTCCTGGGCGCGGCGCGACCACATGGTGCGCTTGACCCGGGCGCGACCCTGCACGACCTTCAGCGCGCGCTCGACATAGTCCTCTTCCGACAGCTTGCGCATGCCGATGGAGGTCGCCTTGGCGACCGGCACCTTCAGGCGCATCTTGTCCTTCGAGAAGTCGATGACGAATAGTTCCAGCTTATGTCCAGCAACTTCCTGCTCGTCGATCGACACGATCTGGCCGACGCCGTGCGCCGGGTAGACGATGTACTCGCCGGTCTTAAAACCGTGACGCGCAGCGGTGGACTTTTTCTGCGGGGTGATCGTAGCCATTACGCCCTGAACTCCTTGTTGTGGTACCGGCGTCCTGCCGGCCCGAACTCGCGCGATCGGGGGAGCCGATCGTTTGCCGCACAACAGATGACCCACCGGAAAAGCCGGACCGGCAAACGCAATATTGCGACCGCCTGGCCCAGATCGCTCTGGTCCGGAATGGGATTTTCACCTTTCAGTGATTTGGGGCGTCTGCGCCATAAATCGACGTGTGTCACCGGCATATTTGGCTCATGTAACACAAAAAGTCGGAAGAATCAAGGTTTTGCTGCATAAGCGAACGCCACAGGTCAACGCCGCCTGTCAAGGCGGTTAATGTGACGTGCCCCTTACCCCGCGTAATTCAGGCCTTTGCGGCCGTGTTGTCAATCGCCTTCGCCGGGCTCGGGCGAGAAGTATTTCTCGAACTTGCCGGCCTCGCCGTCGAAGGATTTGGCGTCGGCCGGTGGCTCCTTCTTGGCGGTGATGTTGGGCCATTTATCGGCGTATTCGGTGTTGATCTGCAGCCATTTGTCGAGCCCCGGCTCGGTGTCGGGCTTGATCGCGTCGGCCGGGCATTCCGGCTCGCAAACGCCGCAGTCGATGCACTCGTCGGGATGGATGACGAGCATGTTCTCGCCTTCGTAGAAACAGTCGACCGGACAGACCTCGATGCAGTCCATATATTTGCATTTGATGCAATTGTCGGTCACGACATAGGTCATCGGTCGGCTCCGGTACGTCCCATTTTTGTTGGGCTTTTTCCGTCAGGTAACGCCTTTATCGGCCGCTTGCAAGGGTAGCGATTGCGGGTGGTGCCGGTGTTTCGGGAATGAATATCAGACGACAGGCCCGGCGGCAGTCAGCCATGTCCCGCGAAACGTCTTGATTGCCGGGTTCAGTTTTGCCTCAGGCGTGTCGTTGTCCCATTCCCGCTGCGTGTTCCTGGATGTCAGGCATCAGTCTTCGCCGAGCAAGCGGTCGGTCTGGCGGCGTTCCTTCTTGGTCGGGCGGCCGCTACCGGCCTCGCGCAGCCCCGGAATTGCATCAGGAGGGGCTTCGCCCTTCGGCGCGGGCGGTGGCGAGATATCTTCGTACAGCGTGCGGGCCTCCTCGGCCGGGCCACGTCGAACACCGGCGCCAAGCACCTTCCAGACGAAGATGCGCCGCTCGAGCGTGATGGTCAGCACGTCGCCAGGCTTGACCAGATCGGAGGCCTGCGCTGCTTTGTCGCGATTGATGCGCACGCGGCCGGCGACCACCAGTTTCGCTGCCAGCGAGCGTGATTTCACGGCGCGCGAGAAGAATAGCCATTTGTCGATGCGCTGGCGGCCTTCGACGACCATCGAGGCGAGCCAGGTCTACTTCTTCAGCTGGTCGCGCAGAGCGGCGAGCTTGGCAAACGGCGAGTCAGGATCGAAGCGCACCGGGCGTTCCTCGCGCGGCTTCGGCTGGAAAGCCGGCTTGCTGCCTTGCGCACCCTTGCCGTCCGGCCTGCCGCCCTTCCAGTCGGGCCGGCCATCGCGTCGGTCCGACCGCTCGCCTTGCGGGCGGCCATCACGCCGCTGTTCGCCTTGCGGGCGGCCGTCACGCCGCTGTTCGCCTTCGGCCTGAGGCTTGGGCTTGAACTTCGAACGGTCGAAGCGCGGCTTGCCGGCGCCTTCGCGCCGTCCTTCATGGGCCGGACGATCGCCAGGTGGAACTGCGGCTGGGGCGCCGGCAGCATCCACAGGCGCATCGCTTCGGCCGCGCCCTTGCCCGTTGCGCGGGCGATTGTTCCTGCGGCTGTCGTCGCGGTTGCGCGGGCGCTGTTCGAAGCGACCCTGGCGCCACAACAGTATGGGCTTTGGCGCTTCGGCTTCTGGGGCGGGTTCGCTGCTGGCGGCCGCTTCAGCCGCCGCTGCAGGTTCGCTTGGCGCGGCGTCCGTTGCGGGCGCGGCATCTGGCGTCAGCTCGGCCGGTGCGGTTTCAATCTCGGCTGCCTGTGGTTCAACCGGCGCAGGTTCGGCGGCCTCTGCAACAATCTCGGCTACCGGCGCTTCGTCCTGCACGGTTTCGACTGGAGTGTCCGCCTGTTCCGCCACATCGGGCACAGTAGGTTCTGCGGCGGTGTCTGCGATGATTTCGGCAGGACTTTCGGCCGGCGTTTCCGAAGCGGCCACTGCGTCCGATGCCGGCTCCGAACCTTCGATCGCTGCCTCCGCGGCCGCGTCGGTTGCCGCGGCTTCTGCCGCCTTGGCCTGTTCGGCACGTGCCGCCGCTTCCGCCGCCAGCTTGGCAGCGGCAGCTTCGCGCGCGGCATTGTCCTGTGCTTCGAGCAGTGCCTTGACCTCGACGGCCGGTTTAGGCTCGGCGCGGTAGCCCAGGCCTTTCAGGATTTCTTCCATGTCGTCGGCGGTGGCGCCGAGGATCGACATCATGGGCGGCGTCACCATGAAGGACTGGCCGTCATAGGCGCCGTCCGGGCGTTGCCCGAGACCCGGCTTCCAGTTGGTCGCCGGGCGGATCAGGTCGGCCAGCCGTTCCAGGATGTCGATGCGCACGGCGCGGCGGCCGAGATTGCGGTAGCCGGCCAACTTGTAGAAGGTCTTGTCGAAGGCAGGATCGATGACCACCGATGTGCGGCCGGAAGCGAGCGCGTGAACCACGTCGCCAAAGCCGGGCTTGTCCTTGCCGTCGTTCTTCAACGCCCAGAGAAGCGTCACCAGTCCGGCGGGCGCCGGCTTGATCAGCGCCGGCACGAAGACATGGTAGGCGCCGAAGCGCACGCCAAGCCGGCGAAGGGCGGCGCGACCTTCCTGGTCGAGCGACTTCATCTCCTCGGCGATGTCGCGGCGGTTGATGAGACCGAAATTCTCGACCAGCTGGAAGGCGATGCCACGGCCGATGCCGGAAATCTGGTCGGCATTCTTAAGGTCGACCAGCGGCTTCAGCAGCGATTCGATCTGGAAATTGACGAACCGCTCGGCACGCGCGGCGACCTTGTCGCGTGCCGGGCCAGTCAGCTGTTCGTCGGCCAACAGCACCAGGCGCGGCTTCAGCGCGTCTTCGCCCGAAACCAGCGTGCCGATCGGCGCGCCGATCCAGCGCAGCGTGCCGTCCGAGCCAAGCGCGATGTCGCCATTGGCTGAAGCGCCGAAGCGCTCGGCGCGCGCCTCGAACTCGGCGGCCAGCGCCTTCTGGGCGGCGGTGCGCACGGCCTTGGCGTCTTCGCCGCCGACGGTCTGGTCGGCGGTGAAGCGGAACCCTTGCAACTCGCCGACATGGTGGCCTTCGACAAGGACGGTTCCGGTAGGACTAATTTCGGCTTCAGGCATGGTATTTTCTCTAAGGCGCCGCATGAGGACGGAAGTCCTGCGGTCTACGAAGCGTTTCGTCAACCGCTCATGCAGCGCATCCGACAATCTGTCTTCGATTTCGCGCGTCTTTTCCTGCCAGTGTGCCTGATCGGCCAGCCAACCGGGCCGGTTCGACACGAATGTCCAGGTGCGGATCTGGGCAATGCGATGCGACAACGTGTCGATGTCGCCCTCGGTGGTGTCGGCGCGGCGCACCTGCTCGGCCATGTAATTCTCGTCGACATGGCCATGCCGTGCAAGGTCCGTGTAGATCGAAGCAATGAGGTCTGCATGCTGGGCCGGCGCGATCCTGCGGTAATCGGGCAGCGCGCAGGCCTCCCACAGCAGCGCCACGCGTTTGGCATTGCTGGCAAGAGCGCGGATGTCTTCGTCGCGCGACAGATATTCAAGCGCCTGCGCGTCGACTGCAGGCAGCGCACGCGTCAGTCCTTCGACCGGGGCATTGGTTTCGATCGAGCGCTTCAGCGCATCGAGGCTGGCGAAGTCGAAACGCGCGGTTCGCCATTGCAGCACCTTCACCGGATCGAAATCATGGCCTTCGATCTTCTTGATCAGTTCCTCGTCCAGCGGGTCGACCTGGCCGGTGACGCCAAAGGTGCCGTCGCGCAGATGCCGACCGGCGCGGCCGGCGATCTGGCCAAGCTCGGCCGCCATCAGGTTGCGATACTGATAACCATCGAACTTCCGGTTCTGGGCGAAAGCGACGTGATCGAGATCGAGGTTGAGGCCCATGCCGATGGCGTCGGTGGCAATGAGATAGTCGACATCGCCCGACTGGAACAGCGCCACCTGGGCGTTGCGGGTGCGTGGGCTGAGCGCGCCGAGCACGACTGCGGCACCGCCTTGCTGCCGGCGGATCAGTTCGGCGATGGCGTAGACCTCGTCGGCGGAGAAGGCGACGATCGCCGTGCGCCGCGGCAGACGGGTCAGTTTCTTGGAGCCGGCATAGGCAAGATGCGACAGCCTCGGCCGCGTCACCACAGAGACGCCTCTCAGCAGGCGCTGCAAAATGCCGTGCATGGTGGCGGCACCGAGCAGCAACGTTTCCTGACGGCCGCGCAGATGCAGGATGCGGTCGGTGAAGATGTGGCCGCGTTCGAGGTCGCCGGCAAGCTGCACCTCGTCGATGGCGACAAAGGCGGCATCGGTCTCGCGCGGCATGGCCTCAACGGTGCAGACCGAATATTTCGCGCCCGCCGGCTGGATCTTTTCCTCGCCGGTGATCAGCGCGACCTTGTGGGCGCCAACCTTTTCGCAGACGCGGGCATAGACCTCGCGCGCCAGCAGCCTGAGCGGGAGGCCGATGATACCACTCTCGTGTGCCACCATGCGCTCGATGGCGAGATGGGTCTTGCCGGTGTTGGTGGGCCCAAGTACGGCAGTCACGTCGCGACCCGAAAGGATCAGTGGCTCAGTGTGTTTCGGCTGGATGTTCATTGATCCGGAAATAAGGCTTCTGGCCTCTGGTTGTCGGGAGCGTGCCTCAACTGGCGCGTATGACAGGGGACACATAGGGATTTCGGGCGAGAAGCGAAAGCGGAATGTTCCGCCGGCGGCTAGAAGGGGTCTTTGTCAAGCTCTCAATCGGCTGCGGATTAACGGATAGAACGAGTCTGGAACGAATCGGCGACGAATCAGTGACTCCTGCAGATTCAGCTTTTGTTCACGGCTATATGTGGGTTTTGCGACCACTGAACGCACCACATGCTGAATCCCGGAACTGGCCCGTTTCATGCTAGGAGGGCTATGACGTTAACCTTTGCCCATGAGCGATCATGAAGGCTTGGCGTTCCTCGCCCAACGGCATGAAATTATTGATCTTTCCTAATCAACGTTAAGGATTGGGCTGGCGATTCAGGTCGCCATCGTTAACTTTCCGGTCAAAGCCAGAACGAATCGGAGACGAATCGGCGATGGCATGATTTTCCTGGTTTGTTCACCCCAATACCTAGTGTTGTAGACAGGTTTTCCACCAATTATCCACAGGCTTGGGAACAGGTTTCGCACACGGCAGCGGCCGGCCGTTAACCTTTGCGTGCCGGATTGGGTCAGCGACCGACGAGGACATCTCGAAAAGATCAGGCTGGCAACGAAAAACGGGCCGGCGTACCGGCCCGTCGATCTATCGCCTACATCGCCGCGTCGTCAGACGAAATACTGGCCGCCATTGGCTGTGATGGTCGAGCCGGTGATGAAGCCGGCATCTTCGGAAGCCAGGAAAACGACGCAGCGCGCGATCTCCTCGGGCTCGCCGAGGCGGCCGACGGGGATTTGCGGGATGATGCGCTCGTTGAGCACCTTCTCGTCGATCGCCTTGACCATCTCGGTGGCGATGTAGCCGGGGCAGATGACATTGACGGTGATGCCCGCGCGCGCCCCCTCTTGAGCCAGAGCTTTGCTGAAACCGATGTCGCCGGCCTTGGCGGCGGAATAGTTGACCTGGCCGGCCTGGCCCTTCTGGCCGTTGATCGAGGAGATGGTGATGACACGGCCGAACTTGCGGTCGCGCATGCCGCTCCACAGCGGATGCGTCATGTTGAAGACGCCCGACAAATTGGTGTCGATGACCTCTTTCCACTGCTCGCGCGTGATCTTGTGGAACATGGCGTCACGGGTGATGCCGGCATTGTTGACCAGCACCGAGACGGGGCCGAGATCGGCCTCGACTTGGCTGATGCCGGCGGCGCAGGCGTCATAGTCGGCGACCGACCATTTGTAGACCGGAATGCCGGTCTCGGCCTTGAATTTCGCCGCCGCTTCGTCATTGCCGGCATAGTTGGCGGCAACCGAATAGCCGGCGTTCTTCAATGTGATCGAGATCGCCGCGCCGATGCCGCGCGATCCGCCCGTGACGATTGCTACCTTGGTCATGAAGTTCCTCCTCCCTAGAGTTTTTCGTGAATGGTCAATAGTGAATGGTGAATGGTCGAAGACGGACGGCTACCCGCCATTCACCATTTGCCACTCACCATTCACTCTTTTTCTCAGATTGCCTCCACGCACATGGCGACGCCCATGCCGCCGCCGATGCAGAGCGTAGCGAGGCCCTTCTTGGCGCCGCGCCGGCGCATCTCGAAGACCAGTGTGTTGAAGATGCGGGCACCTGAGGCGCCGATCGGGTGACCGATGGCGATCGCACCGCCGTTGACGTTGACGATCGAAGGATCCCAGCCCATATCCTTGTTGACGGCGCAGGCTTGCGCCGCAAAGGCTTCGTTGGCCTCGATCAGGTCCAGATCGCCGACCGACCAGCCGGCCTTTTCCAATGCCTTGCGCGAGGCGGGAATAGGTCCGGTGCCCATGATCTGCGGATCGACGCCGGCGGTTGCCCAGGACACGATACGCGCCAGCGGGGTGATGCCGCGCCTCACTGCTTCCGCTTCGCTCATCAGCACAGCACCCGCGGCGCCGTCATTGATGCCGGAGGCGTTGGCGGCGGTTACCGTGCCGTCCTTGTCGAAAGCCGGCTTCAGCTTGGTCATGGCGTCGATCGTGGCGCCGTGACGGATGTACTCATCCTGGTCGACAATGGTGTCGCCCTTCTTGCCCTTGATGGTGACGGCGACGATCTCGTCCTTGAATTTGCCGGCCTTCTGCGCGGCCTCGGCCTTGTTCTGCGAGGCCAGTGCGAACTGGTCCTGGTCGTCGCGGGTGATCTGGAACTGGCGCGCGACGTTTTCGGCGGTGTTGCCCATGTGATAGCCGTTGAAGGCATCCCACAGCCCGTCCTTGATCATGGTGTCGATCAGCTTGAAGTCGCCCATCTTGACGCCGGCGCGCAGGTGCTGGGCATGTGTCGAAAGCGACATCGATTCCTGGCCGCCCGCGATGATCACCTTGGCGTCGCCGCTGGCGATCTGCTGCATGCCGAGCGCAATGGCGCGCAGCCCCGAGCCGCAAACCTGATTGAGGCCCCAGGCCGTGGTTTCCTTGGGCAGGCCGGCATTGATCGATGCCTGGCGGGCCGGGTTCTGACCCTGCGCCGCGGTCAGCACCTGACCAAGGATGACCTCGTCGACCTCGCCTGGTTCAACACCGGCGCGCGACAGCAATTCCCTGATGACGACGGCACCGAGCTCATGTGCCGGGGTGGCGGCGAAGGCGCCGTTGAAGGAGCCGACCGGTGTGCGTGCGGCGCTGGCGACGACGATGGAATTGGCAGAGGTCATTTTCTTCTCCGGACTTCGAGCTGTCGTATTTTTGGGCGTTGTTGGCGACTTTTCTTGCCCTTTCCATGATCCAAGTCAAACCGGAAATGGGCATGGCGCCCATGCGTCGCAAGCGGGTCGTGCTTCGCCGGGGCGGCAGTTCCCTCATTGCTGCGCAGCATATTTTGGCCGCTATGCAGCATTTAGTGATCCCGCACTGCACAAACTGCTTGGAATTGTGAGGCTTTTGCGCATATCCTCAAAAAAGGCACAATCGTTATCGGCGGCTTACTCAGAGGCTCGCCGGTGTCCCCGGGAGGATGTAGATGGCCGCGAAAGACGATCCGATCATCATCAAGAAATACGCCAATCGCCGCCTCTACAACACCGGCACCAGCACCTATGTGACGCTCGAGGACCTCGCCGAGATGGTCAAGAAGGGCGAGGAGTTCACCGTCCAGGACGCCAAGACCGGTGACGACATCACGCATCCGGTGCTGACCCAGATCATCTTCGAACTGGAGAACAAGGATGGGCAGAACATGCTGCCGATCCCGTTCCTGCGCCAGCTGATCGCCTATTACGGCGACCAGATGCAGATGATCGTGCCGAGCTTCCTCGAACAGTCGATGCTCGCCTTCTCCAAGGAGCAGGAGCGCTTTCGCGAGCAGATGAAGGGTGCTCTCGGCAAGTCGCCGCTGGACATGATGAAAATCACCACGCCAATCAAGGCGCTGGAGGAGCAGACGCGCCGCAATATGGAAATGTTCCAGAATGCGATGCGTCTGTTCACGCCGTTTCCGCCCGCGGGCTCCGCACCAGCCGCTACGCCAGCGTCCGAGCCGGCCAAGAAGGAAACGCCTGACAAGCCCGACGACCTGCAGGAACTGAAGGACCAGATCGCAGCCATGCAGCGCAAGCTCGATACGATGTCTTGAGGCGTTCGGATCGAAAGATCCGATAGCAACGGCACATCGGATCGCTGCCCGTCCCACTTTTCCGAAGACCGGTACCCTTTCGGCCCTATGGCAGCACTCCCACATAACGGCCGCGGGGCCTGATAAGGCCTCCGCTTGTTATCTGTTCGACCGTATGCGCGGCCCAGCCGACGCTGCGTGCGAGTGCGAACAGGCGGAACGGCGCATCGCGCGGCAAGCCAAGGCTGCGCGTCAGCGCGGCCAGGGCAAAGTCAATGTTGGGAAGCGCACCAGTCGCGGCATGGGCCGCGTCGCACAGCGACGACAGTGTGCCGTCTACCTCGACTACCGACAGCAGCGCCTCCGCCCGCGGATCGCCGTCGGGATAGAGCTGATGACCGAAGCCCGGCAGCGGTCGATCATGACTGAGCCAGCGCCGGATCGTCGCATCGGCGCCGTGCCGTGCCGCATCCTCGGCCAGTTGCATCACCGCCTCGCCGGCGCCGCCATGACGAGGGCCTGACAGTGTCGAGAGCCCCGCGAGCAGGCAAGCGGCCAGCGGCGCGCCGGTCGAGGCCGCGACGCGCGCGGCGAAGGTCGACGCGTTCAGTTCATGATCGGCAAGCAGGACAAGCGCGCGGCGGATCGCTTCCGCGCCGCCGGCATCCACCGACCAGTCGTGCGCCAATCGCCGGTGGACCGGACCTGATCCCGCCAGCGCGCCGGCCAACACGCCGACAGCGTGCGCGGCATCGGCATGCAGCGACGCGGCATTGCGCCCGAGAGATGAGCGTTCCTGGCCGGCAAGCATGGCAAGTTGCGCAAAGGCCGCGGCTCGGCTGTCTTCAAGGGGCGCATCCGGCGACGGCGCTTCGAAAGCCACCGGTCCAGGCAGATCCCATAGCACTGCGGCTGTTTCTTCCAGTGTCGCATTCTCAGAAAGCGCAACGGCGTCCTGGCCACGATAGACAAGGCGACCATGCGAGACGGTTGAGATGGAGGTGACGATCGATGGCTCGCCCCAGGCAATGGCGCTTTCGGCGATGGCCGAGGGGCTCCTTCCGCGCGCCCTCCGGGTTGCCAGCGCCGCTATGTCGTCGGCACGATACTGGCTGCGACGCGGATCGGCGCGGTCGGGCCGCATGCCGATGCGCCCACGGCTGACATAGGCGTACAGCGTCTGCGCCCGCACCTGGAGACGTTCAAGCGCTTCTTCTCGCGACAGCCACTCGGACATATCGAACTCTCATATTGATTCTATTGATCAAGATTGATGGCGATGTTGCCCAGCCTTATCTCCGATCCGCAGAAGCTTCAAGGAGACAAGGCTATGGCGAATGGACTCGATGATGTTGTAGCGGCGGAAACTGTGCTCTCCGACGTGGATGGCTTGGGCGGTCGTCTGACGGTCCGGGGTCATTCGCTGCCGGAACTGGCCGGCCGCTGGAGCTATGCCCAGGTGGTTCGGCTGCTGCTCGATGGCTTTTTCGACGATCTTCCCGATGATGCGGAACTGACGCGGGCTCTGGGTCAGGCGCGTGCTGATGTGTTCGAGCGGCTTTTGCCGTCGCTGCCCTTGCTGGCATCGTTCGATATCTACAGCGCCATGCGTGCCGGCATGGCGCTGCTGCCGGACGACGACACGCTGACGGACGCCTTGCTGCTGATCGCGGCGCCGGCGGTGCTGACGCCGGCCCTGCTTCGCCTGCAACGCGGCGAGGAGGCGATCTCCCCGGACAGCCGGGGCGATCACGCCGCCGACATGTTGCGGATGCTGAGTGGCAGCGTCGCCTCGCCAGGGCTGGCGAAGGCGCTCGACACCTATCTGGTGACCGTCTGCGATCACGGTCTCAATGCATCGACCTTTGCGACACGCGTGGTCGCGTCCACGCAGGCCGGCCTGACTTCGTGCATGCTGGCCGGGCTTGGCGCGCTCAAGGGGCCGCTGCATGGCGGCGCGCCTGGCCCTGTCATCGAGATGCTGGATGCAATCCAGGCGCATGGCGATGCGGCCGGCTGGCTGCGCGACGCGGTCGCGCATGGCGAGCGCATCATGGGCTTCGGACATCGCATCTACCGCGTGCGCGATCCGCGTGCCGATGTGCTGAAAGCGGTGGTGCGGCAACTCGGCGGCGAGGGCGAAGCCGGCCGCCGGTTGGCGTTCGCGGAGACGGTGGAGCAAGCGGCGCTCGACGTGCTGCGGGTTGCGAAGCCGTCGCGCTCGCTGCAGACCAATGTCGAGTTCTACACCGCGCTGCTGCTGGAAGCGGCGGGCTTTCCCAGCCAAGCCTTCAGCAATGTCTTTGCTGCCGGGCGTGTTTCCGGCTGGATTGCGCATGCGCGCGAGCAGCAGAAAACCGGTCGGCTGATCCGCCCGCAGTCGCGTTATGTCGGGCCGGTGCCGGACCTGGTTGCCTGAAGATCGTTTCGCTTGCGGGGAAGGACAGGGCGATTTGGCTTACGTCCTGCTGCAGCGGCTCATGACAAAAATGTCATCTCGCCGGACAAATCTGGCCGCTGTTATTGCGTCACATTGGGCATATATGCTGCACTGCAACATAGGCCTGCTCTTGCCGCAACCAGAGGATTCCGCCCTTGGCCACCAGGAAAACCGCAGTCATCACCGGCTCCACATCCGGCATTGGCCTGGCCATAGCCCAGGCGCTGGCGGGCGAAGGCCATAATGTCGTCGTCAATTCCTTCTCCGACACGGAAGCCGACCACGCCATCGCCGATGCCATCGCCAAACAACACGGCGTGAAGAGCGCCTACGTCAAGGCCGACATGTCGAAGGCGGCGGAATGTAGGGCACTTGTCGCCAAAGCTGCCGAGGCATTCGGGTCGGTCGATATTCTGATCAACAATGCCGGCATCCAACATGTGGCGCCGGTGGAGGAATTCCCGATCGAGAAATGGGATGCCATCATCGCCATCAACCTGTCTTCGGCGTTCCACACCGTCGCCGCCGCCATTCCGCTGATGAAAAAAGCCGGCGGCGGCAGGATCGTCAACATCGCCTCGGCGCATGGCCTGGTCGCATCGCCATTCAAATCGGCCTATGTCGCGGCCAAGCACGGCATCATGGGGCTGACCAAGACGGTCGCGCTCGAGCTGGCGCGCGACAAGGTCACCTGCAACGCCATCTGCCCCGGCTATGTGCTTACGCCCCTGGTCGAAGCGCAAATCCCCGACCAGATGAAAGCCCACGCCATGGACCGCGAGACCGTCATTCGCGAGGTCATGCTGGACAAGCAGCCGACCAAGGAATTCGTCACCGTCGAGCAGATCGCGGCAGCGGCGCTGTTCCTGTGTTCGGACGCTGCGGCGCAGGTCAACGGCACGCATCTCTCGGTCGACGGCGGCTGGACCGCCGCGTGAGGCCAGAATTTTCTCATCCCCCAACGCGGGACAGATCAAGGACGACGCCATGACCAAAAACGGCAAGGCGGAGGAGACGAAGAAGATCAACATAGCGCTCCAGGGCGGCGGCTCGCACGGAGCCTTTTCCTGGGGTGTGCTCGACCGGCTGCTGGAGGACGGCAGGCTGGAGATATCAGCGGTGTCAGGCACCAGTGCCGGCGCCATGAACGCGGTGGCGCTGGCCGACGGTTTTGTCCGCGGCGGGGTTGAGGGCGCAAGACAGAAGCTCGACGATTTCTGGCGTGCGGTGGCGGCCAAAGGCCGGTTCAGCCCGGTGCAGCGCATGCCGTGGGATGTCGCCTGGGGCAATTGGTCGATCGAGAACACGCCGGGCTATGTCTTTTTCGACACCATGTCGCGGGTGTTCTCGCCCTATGCCGCCAACCCGCTGGGCCTCAATCCGCTGCGTGACGTAGTTGCCAAGGAGATCGATTTTAAGAATGTCCGCGCCTGCAAGTCGATGGAACTGTTCATTTCGGCGACCAATGTCGAAACCGGACAGTTGCGCGTCTTTTCCGACGGCGAGATCGACCTCGACACGGTGATGGCTTCGGCATGCCTGCCGCAGCTGTTCCGCGCCGTCGAGATCAAGGGCGTGCCCTATTGGGACGGCGGCTATGGCGGTAACCCGGCGCTTTATCCGTTCTTCAAGACGGCGGCGACCGAGGACGTGCTGCTGGTGCAGATCAATCCGGTGGTGCGGGAGGGAACACCAAGGAGCGCCAATGAGATCCAGAACCGCATCGACGAGATCACCTTCAACGCAGGGCTGCTGCGCGAATTCCGCTCGATCGCCTTCGTCAAGGAGCTGATCGCCGCCGGCCGTCTGCCGCATGGCGAATACCGCGACATCCGCATGCACCGCATCGATGCCGACGAGGCGTTCAAGGACCTGTCGGCATCGTCGAAGGTCAATGCCGAATGGGCGTTCCTGACCTATCTGCGCGATCTCGGCCGCACCGCCGCGACCGACTGGCTGGAAGAGAATTATGACGCTGTCGGCAAGCACCCGACGCTCGATCTCTCAGGCGAACTCGATGACGGTTTCAAGCCGATGCGCGGTCCCGCACCAGGCCGGCGGGTCAAGGAATTCCTCGCCGCGCGGAAGAACCCAGAGGTGGTTCGCCGTCGGGCCTGAGCTCAACCGCGACACAACTCGACTTCATCCAGGCTTCAGGGTAGGTCGATCGTCCTGATCAGGGCGGCGGCTGCCCGGCGCTGCCCTGGCGCCTTCACGTGGCCTTCGCATGAAAAGTTCCCTATCATGCTGACGCCTACTGCCATGCTCGCCTTCACAGCGCCGTTCGCGATCGCGCAAGAGAGCCCGACGCCAGCGCCGGCGATGGTCCACGCGAAAACAGGCCCGTCCGAATGAGGCAAGATCCACGCCGTGTTTTCGCGTCCGCGCTGCGCCGACCGCCGTGTCGTGGACGACCGGCCGCGCTGGTCCGGTGCGCATCATGGCGGCACGCGCGTTCACGCCTTCAACGTCCAGGGCGGCGTCGATGGGTCCGGTTTCGGCAATCCGGGCTTGCGTTGCACGACACGGCATTTGTCCAGCTATTCCAATATTTTGCATGGGCCACCCGGGACCGAGGGCTGGCATCTGGCATCGACCGAGATGGCCTGGTTCGGAAGGTCCTCGCCTGCACCCGGATCAAGGATCCCGCCGCCCGCAATGGCGGGCATAGCCTGCAGGATGTGGCGCTGTATGCGCGCGACGACAAATTGGCTGCCTGGGGCTGGGCCCGGTGGAGATCGCGAGTCAGCGCCAGGCTCGGCGGAAGACACATACGAGACGATCGAAAATGGATAGCGGCGGGCGCATCTTGTCCGGTGGAGCAATGATCTTGCAACTTTCGGACTATATTGCGGGACAACTTTGATGTAGAAGCGCGCTTCGCCGATCACGGCAAATTGAACACGGCTTGGCGCGCACCCATATCGGCGACGCGCCCGCGTTATGAGGACGCTGGCCGAACCCGCAGTGGAAAACAACGACGATGCCAAGAATCAGGTTTCACAAGCTTGCAGCCATTGTTGTGCTCATTGGTTTCGCGGCCTGGATGGCGACAGGCGAGTTTTCGTCCGTCGGCAGCGTAGCCGCCAACAATGCCAAGGCAGCCGGAGTCGAGCAGGCTAAGGCGCCGGACGCCAACAAGCCCAAAGCGGCGGAAGCCGAGCCGAAGGCACCGCTGCGCACCGTGGCGGTGGTGACGCCGCCGCGCAAGACCTATGCACGCGCTATACGTGTTTCCGGGCTGACCGAAGCCGACAAGCGGGCGGTGCTGGCGACGCGCGTCGCCGGCGTGATCGACAAGCTGCCGGTCAAGCAAGGCCAGCACGTCAAGACCGGCGATCTGGTGATGATGCTTGCGGCGGAAGAAAAGATCTCGATGGTCGACAACGCCAAGCAATTGGTTGTGCAGCGTCAGGCCGAGTTGGAAGCGTCGCTGCAACTGATGAAGTCAGGCAATTTGCCGAAGCTGCAGCTCGACACCGCGCGCTCCAATCTGACCCTGGCGCAATCGCAGCTGGATACCGCGCAGGCCGAGCTTGACCGCAACGAAGTCAAGGCGCCGTTTGACGGCGTTATCGACAGGGTGCCGGTGGAACTTGGCAGTTCCATCATGCAGGGCGGCGAGGTGGCAACCATCCTCAAGCTTGACCCGGTGATTGCCCGCGGCGAAGTCAGCGAGCGCGACCTGGGCTATCTCAAGCTCGGCGACAAGGCCAATATACGACTGGTCAGCGGGCAGACCGTCGAAGGCACAGTGCGCTATATCAGCCGCGACGCATCATCGGCGACCCGGACCTTCCGCGTCGAGGTGGCGATCCCCAATGGCGACGGCTCCGTGCCGGCTGGCATGACGGCGGAAATCGCGCTCAACGCACAACCGACCGACGCAGTGCTGCTGCCGCGCTCGGTGGTGACGCTCGGCGACAAGGGCGACCTCGGCATCCGTGCCGTCGGCAAGGACAACAAGGTGGCGTTTTTCCCGATCGACCTCGTCGACGACACGCCGACCGGCCTCGTGCTCGGCGGCATTCCGGCCGATGCGCGCATCATCGTCGCCGGCCAGGAACTGGTGAAGGAAGGCGATCTGGTCAATCCGGTCGAGGCCGACCAGGCGACCATCAAGAAGCTGCTGGGCGAGGCGACTGCCGGCACGCAGTAGTATCGCGATGGACTAACCCTGGATGGGGACAATCGGCTGCGACGCAGCTCCTGAAATTCAAAAACAGGCGTTAGCCATGGATATCGTCAGACTCGCGATCAACAATGCCCGGCTGACCATCTCGGTCCTGGTCTTCCTCATCCTTGCCGGGGCGGTCGCCTATCAGTCGACGCCGAAGGAGGCGGAGCCTGACGTTCCGATTCCGATGATGTATATCAGCCTGATCTATCAGGGCATTTCGCCTGAGGATTCGGAACGGCTTTTGTTGCGGCCGATGGAAAGCAAGCTGAAAAGCTTGAAGGGCCTCAAGGAAATGCGTTCGGCCGCGTTCCAGGGCGGCGGCTACGTGTTGGTCGAATTCCAGCCGCAGACCAATCTGGCCACCGCGCTTCAGGATACGCGCAGCAAGGTGCAGGACGCCAAGGCCGACCTGCCACAGGCGGCCGAGGAACCGACAGTCAACGAAGTCAACATTTCCGAGTTTCCGGTGCTCGTCGTCACGCTGTCGGGCGAATTGCCCGAACGCGTGCTGACCGCCGCGGCGCGCGAACTGCGCGACCGTATCGAGGAGGTGCCCGGCGTTCTCGAGGGCTCGCTGCAAGGTGCGCGCGACGACCTGGTCGAGGTCGTCATCGACCCGATGAAGCTGTCGTCCTATGGGCTGCAGCTCGATCAGCTGATCGGTGCGGTCGGCAGCTCCAACAGTCTGGTCGCCGCCGGCAACATCGAAGGCTCGGAAGGCAAGTACGCCGTCAAGGTGCCTTCGCTGATCGAGACGCCGGAGGATGTGGCGGCACTGCCGGTGGTCGCCGGCCCCAACGCCGTGGTGCAGGCCAAGGACATCGCCACGATCCGCTCGACCTTCAAGGATGCCGAAACGGTGACCCGCCTCAACGGCAAGCCGGCCATCGCCATCGAAGTCAAGAAGCGCATCGGCTCCAACCTTATCGACACCATCGCCAAGGTGCGGACGGTGTCCGACGAGTTCGTCAAATCCATGCCTGCGGGCATGAGCGTCACCTACACGCAGGACAAGTCCGTCTTCGTCAACCAGCTGCTGGGCGATCTGCAGAACCACGTCATGATCGCCGTTATCCTGGTGTTCATCGTCATTCTCTATGCGCTGTCCGGCCGTGCCTCGCTGCTCATTGGCCTGGCCATTCCGTCGTCCTTCCTGATCGGCATCCTGCTGCTAGCGATGATGGGCTACACGATCAACATGATCGTGCTGTTCAGCCTCATCCTGGCCGTCGGCATGCTGGTCGACGACGCCATCATCGTCACCGAGTTCGCCGAGCGACGGATGAGCGAAGGCATGCCGAAGGAGGAAGCCTTCGCGCTTGCCGCCAAGCGCATGGCCGGCCCGGTCATCGCCGCGACGATGACGCGTATCGCCGCCTTCTCGCCGCTGCTGTTCTGGCCGGGCATCATCGGCGACTTCATGAAGTACATGCCGATCACCCTGATCGTCACGCTGTCGGCCTCGATGCTCTACGCGCTGGTGTTCGCGCCGACGCTGGGGGCGATCTTCGCCAAGGCGCCGCCGCATCACGAGGATGACAATCGCGACGGCTGGTACATGGCGATCGTCAAGCAGGCGGTGCGTTTCCCCGTCACCGTGCTGGTGCTGACCGTCGCGCTGCTGTTCGGCGTCGGCTTTGCCTATTCGAAATACGGCGCCGGCGTCGAGTTCTTCCCGAATGTCGAGCCCGACTATGGCCTGCTATACGTGCATGCGCGCGGCAATCTCTCGCTGGCCGAAATGGACACGGCGACCAAGGTCGCGGAAAACAGGCTGCTCGGCTGGCCCGGCGTCAAGTCGGTCTATACCCGCGTCGGCAAGACGCAAGGCGGCGGCCAGGATGTTCCCGAAGACGTCGTCGGCGTCATCCAGTACGAATTCATCGACTGGCGCGAGCGCAAGTCGGCGAACCACATCCTGGATGATTTGCGCGGCGTCATGGCCGGCATCCCCGGCGTCGATGTCGAGGTGCGCGTGCCGGAGGCCGGCCCTCCGACCGGCAAGCCGATCCAGATCAGGCTTTCGGCCGTCGACCCCAAGGGGCTCGACGATAAGGCCCGTGCGGTCGCGGCGCGCATTGGCAAGGTGCCGGGCGTCATAGACATTTCCGACGGCCTGCCGCCGCCCGGCGTCGACTGGGCGCTGGAGGTCGACCGCGCCAAGGCGGCGCAGTACGGCATCAGCCCGACCTCGGTCGGCACCGTGGTGCAGCTGGTGACCAACGGACTTAAACTCTCAGAATACCGTCCGGCCGGCGCCGATGACGCCGTCGACATCCGGCTTCGCCTGCCCGAGGACCGGCGCACGCTGTCGACGCTCGACGAACTGCGCGTGCAGACCTCGCAAGGCTCGGTGCCGATCTCGAACTTTGTCGTGCGCAAGCCTGAACCGACGGTCGGTATCCTCAACCGCATCGACGGCGCCCGTACGGTGGTCGTCCAGGCCAACGTCGCCGCCGGCGCCCAGGTCGCGGCCGTGCAGGAGCAGGTCACCAGGGCCGTCTCCGATATGGATCTGGGCAGCGGCATCCGCTGGAAGCTGGCTGGCTCGAACGAGGACAGTGCCGAAGCCAGCGCCTTCCTCAGCAAGGCCTTCGGAGCGGCGATCTTCCTGATCTTCCTGGTGCTTTTGGCACAGTTCAACAAGTTCACCAGCGTCTGGCTGGTGCTGTCCTGCGTGGTCATGGCCACGATCGGCGTGTTCCTTGGGCTGCTGATAACAGGCGAGACGTTCGGCATCGTCATGTCGGGCATCGGCGTCATTGCGCTGGCCGGCGTGGTGGTGAACAACAACATCGTGCTGATCGACACCTATGACCGGCTGCGCGAAGAGGGCTGGGACAAGGTCGAGGCGGTGCTGCAGACCTGCCGCGAACGCGCCCGCCCGGTGGTGCTGACGGCGGTGTCGGCCATTCTCGGCGTGCTGCCGATCGCCTTCGGCCTTGGCCTCGAAATCTTCCATCACGAGACCACGATCAACGCGCCGTCGACGCAATGGTGGATTTCGCTGTCGTCGGCTATCGTCTTCGGCCTGTCCTTCGCCACAGTGCTGACGCTGGTGGTGACACCGTCGATGCTGATGGTGTTCACCCGCGCCAAAGTCAGGCCGGGCGCGCGGCGCGGCTGGTTCAACCGGCTGTTCCGGCGCGGCAAGGGCGAGATCTCGTCGGCCGATGCGCCAGGACAGGACGATGCCGGAGCCGAGCCGGAGATTGCCTTTCCAAAAGCCGCCGAATAGACTCGTTGCCGATTTGAACGGCAAAGGCCGCCCGGAACAACCGGGCGGCCTTTTGCATTGTTGTCTCTAAGAGCAACGTGAAGCGTTGTCTCCCAGACAAATGCGAAGCATCGCCCCGGAAGCAACGTAAAGTGATGTCCCGGGTGCAACGCAAAGCGTTGTCACCGGAGCAATGCTGGACGGAGAGTTTGCCATGCCGATCACCACCATTATCATCATCGTCCTGGTTCTCGTCCTCATTGGCGCCGTGCCAGCCTGGCCGCATTCGCGTTCCTGGGGTTATGGGCCGTCGGGCATTGTCGGGGTGGTGCTGGTGGTGCTTCTGGTGCTGGTGTTGATGGGAAGGGTTTAGCCCGTCCTTCCCGGAGAGACCTCTCGATGTAAAGAGATCGGGCAGGCAGCCATGGCTGCCCGCCGGGCCTGTCAGGCAGCTTTCGCAGCGCCGTTCACGGTGGCGATGCCGATATCCTCAAGAGCTTCAGTGACCGCCTGATCCAGCGGCGTGTGGGGGATCGCACCGATGATGCCTTCCAGCCGCGTCGAAATCAGTTGATGCGGCTCGAAGCGCAGATAAGACATCGACACGATCTCGCGCCACATCGCCACGAACGGGCTGCCGGCGCGCAGCACCCACCACGGCATCGAAGTCATCTTGAGCGGGCGACCGAGCGCCTTCTCTGCCGCGGCCTTGAGTTGCCGGTCGGTGATTGCATGGCCGGGAAGGTTCAGGGCTTCATAGGTGCCGAGCTTGTCGAGGTTCTGCGCCAGGCCGACGAAGGCCTTGGCGAAGTCCGGCAGGTAGGCCCATTCATGCACGACATCGACTGGACCAGGAGCGGTGTAGATGCCCTTGGTCATCTTGGCGGCGACGACCAGGTCGAACCATGAACCGCTGCCGGTGCCGCCGAAGAAGTCGCCGGCGCGCAAGAGAATGGTACGCACCCGGCCGGCGTCGGCCTCGCAGCGGAACAAATCCTCCATGGCGCAGCGGATGCGGCCCTTCTCTGTCGTCGGGTGGAACGGCGTGTCTTCCGTGATCACCGCCGGCATTGGCGAGCCGTAATTGTAGACGGTGCCGGGGAAGAGGTGCAGCGTGTCATTCGCATGGCAAGCGGCCATGACGTTCTCGGCCATCGGCAGGCACTTGCCCCAATCGGTGTAGATCGGGTTGAGGCCGTTGAAGATAATGTCGACGCCTTCCGTGGCGCGGATCAAGCCCTCGCGGTCGAGCGCGTCGCCGGCGACCGCCGTGGCGCCGTTGAGTTCGGCCGGCACCTTGCCGCTGCGGGTGATTGCGCGGACATCATAGCCGGCATCGATGAAGGCCTTGGCGACCACGCGGCCGAGCCGGCCATTGGCACCGAGAATTGCGATCTTGGTCATTTCTGGTCTCCGTGTTTGCGTTTGCAGCCTGAATATGATCGCTCCGCAAGTGAATTGAAATTGACAACGATTGGCGGGCTGATATTCAAAAATGAATGGTCGAATTCGATTGGAACCTGATCAAGAGCTTCGTCACCGTGGCGGAAACCGGCAGCTTGTCGGCTGCCGCGCGAAAACTGTCGGCGAGCCAGCCGACACTTGGCCGCCACGTCGCCGAACTGGAGCAGGCGCTGGGTGTCACGCTGTTCCGGCGCGGGCGGCGCGGTTATGAACTGACGGAAGCCGGCAGCACGCTGTTTGAACGCGGCAAGGCAGTCAGCGAGCAGGCAAGCGCTTTTTTACTGCTGGCGCTGGGATCGGTCGAGGCAATCGAGGGCACCGTGCGTATCGCCGCCAGCGAAGTTGTCGCCGCCTATGTGCTGCCGGAGATGACGGCGCGGCTAGGGATCGAGGAGCCGGGTATCGAGGTTGAGATCGTCGCCTCCAATCAGGTCGAGAACCTGCTGCGCCGCGATGCCGACATCGCTATCCGCATGGTCAAGCCGGCGCAGAATGAACTGGTGGCGCGCAAGGTCTGCGATATTCCGCTCTGCGTCTGCGCGGCAAAATCCTATCTCGACCGCCGTGGCCGCCCGCTGGAGCCATCCGGCCTTGTCGATCACGATCTGGTCGGCTTCGACCGCAGCGACGAGATCATCAGGGGCTTCACCCAGTATGGCATCCCTGTTACGCGGAGCAGTTTCCGCTTCAGGGCCGACAACCAGATCGTCTTTTGGGAGGCGGTGCGGGCGGGAAACGGCATCGGTTTCGGCCAGCAGCCGCTGGTCGATCGTGATCCATCGGTGGAGAAATTGCTGCCTGGGCTGCCACTGCCTGATCTGCCGGTATGGCTGGCCATGCATCGCGACGTGCGCACCAGCGTGCGTATCCGCCGCGTGGCAGATTTCCTCTACGAAGAGCTGAAACTTTATTCGGCCGGTGCGGCCGCGAACTCGGCACGGTGAGCAAGGCCGGCCATCAGCAGCACGACGATCAGCAAACCCGACATGGCGACGAAGATCGGGCCGAAGCTCGAATGCTCGGCAACGAAGCCGATCGCCGACGGCGCCACCAATATGCCGGAATAGCCCATGGTCGTGACGACGCTCATGCCGGTGCCCGACGACATGCCTTCCTGATTGCCGCCGGCAGAAAAGATGATCGGCACCATGTTGGCGATGCCGAAGCCGCACAGGGCAAAGGCGGCGATTGCAAGCCAGGGCGAGGGCGACAGTCCGGCGATCAGCATGCCAGCAGCCGCGACAACCGCCGAGCCGCGTAGCGTCGTGACCGCGCCGAAGCGGTTGCGTACGCCGTCGCCGAAGAACCGCATGATCGCCATGACGCCGGAAAAGGCAGCATAGGCGAGACCGGCGATGGCAAGGTCTGCGCCGAGTTCCTGCCTTAGATACAGCGCCGCCCAGTCAAGCACCGCGCCTTCGGAGATCATCGTCAGCAACGCCATCAGTCCGACGAGGTAGACCAGCGGGTTGGCCGGCAGCGTGAATTTGTGATGCCCGGCCGCCTGCGGCCTGTTCTCACCGATCAGATAGCCAACCGCCACCGCGATCACCGCGAAGGCGAGCGCAGTCACCACCGCCGCGTGGGCGAGATGGCCGTAGGTCTGGATGACGAAGCCGCCGAGGCCGCCGCCTGCGAAACCGCCGAGGCTCCAGAAGCCATGCGACGACGACATGATGGCGCGGGAGAGCCGCCGTTCGACCACCACGGCATTGGCGTTCATGGCGACGTCCATGCCGCCGATCGAGCCACCGAAGATGAACATGGCGATGGCTGCAAGCGGCACATTGGGCGCCAGCGCCACGACCAGCAGGCCGAGGCTGCCACAAAGGCCGAACCAGCGCAGCACGTTGCGCGAACCATGTCTGGAGATCAAATGGCCGCACCAGGTCATGGCGGCGACGGCGCCGGCTCCGAACAGCAGGATCAACAAGCCGAGCGTGAATTTCGAGATGTCGAGCCGGGTCAGGAACACCGGAATCTGAGGCGCCCAGCTGCCGGTCAGGAAGCCGTTGGCAAGAAAAATGGCGGCGACGGCCCATCGTCCGCGAATGGCTGTCTGCATGGCTGTTGACGCGTTCATAAGGCGAATCCGGTCAGAAAATGGCTTCGCGCGGCAAATTAGATCGATTCAATTTCCAGTCAAGCGCTCTATTTCGAAAGCGTTTGGGCCAAGCGGGCTTAGTGGTCCTTGGGGCGCCGTGCCTCGAACTCGGCCTTCTTGGCGTCGGAGGCCTCAGTCTGATTGAGTGCCTGCCATTGCGCATAGGGCATGCCATAGACGATCTCGCGCGACTGGTCCTTGCTGAGGTCGACGCCCTCGGCATTGGCCGCGTCTCGATACCAGTTCGACAGGCAGTTGCGGCAGAAGCCGGCGAGGTTCATCAGATCGATGTTCTGCACGTCGCTGCGTTCGCGCAGATGTTGGACCAGCCGGCGAAAGGCGGCGGCCTCGAAGTCGCGCTTCTGCTCGTCGCTGAGTTCGGTCATCGAAACCTCCGTCATAGCGGCCCGGTGCGCGAGCCGAACATCTTCACGACATGTATATCGGGACGGCGATTGATCGCGTCAACGATCAGCGCCAACCGTTCGGCCCAGTCGAGCGCGCCCTTCTGGTCTGCTATCAGATCCTGGCGGATTTCGATCAATGCATGAGCGAAGCCGTTGATGATGGCGTGCTTGTACATGGTGTCGCCGCGCAGCGCGCCGTCATAGGGTTCATTGTCGCCGACGACGAGGTTCTTGTCCTCGGCCAGCATATCGATCAGCGGGCGTGCCACCCGGTCGTCGAGGTCCCACAGGATGCCGACATGCCAGGGACGCTGGACCCCTTGCATGGCCGGCGTGAAGGAATGCACCGACAAGATGAAGGGCGCCTGCGCAGAGGCCCGCGCGACCGAGGCAATCACGGCGCCGACGGCATCGTGATAGGGCCGGTAGAAGCCATCGAGCCGCCTTTCGCGCTCCTCGGGAGCGATGGGGTAATTCCCGGGCACCACAGTGCCGTCATAGAGTTGGCGAATAAGCGTCGGATCGTCCTCGCCGCGGTTGGGATCGATCAGCAGCCGCGAAAAATTGGCGAGCACCGCCGGCACGTCGAGCAAAGCGGCCAGTTCGCGCGTTACCGTTTCGACGCCGATGTCATAGGCAATGTGGCGGTCGAACTCCGCCGCCGGCAGGCCGAGCCTGCCATAATCGTCGGGCAGGTCGCGGCGGGCATGGTCGCACAGGAGCACGATGCCTCGCTTGCGGTCGCCTTCGACAATATCGCAAGGCGCGAAAACTGTGGATCGGGTCATTGTCGGGAAATGGTCTGTTCGCTGGCTTCCGGGGAGGGTGCTATCGTCATTCCACGAAGACGACGCTTGCGCAATGCCGTTGTTTGGCCAAGGTTTCCCTGGAAATCTGGCAGAGGCCGGCGAATTGTGCGCCGGAGCCTTCTAAATCGATTGGAATTGGACAAAACGGTGCGTTGACATGCGCCCGGACTTTTCCGAAAAGGGGCGCAGAGAGATGCTGATGTGGTTCTTGAGGGGTTTTCGGATGAGTTCCGCTGGCAGGCAGCGCATGCGCTCTGCCTTTGCCACGCCGCTCTTGATCCTTGCCGTCGGCCTGTCGGCGATGGTCGTGGCCTCGCCGGCGCGCGCCGATTTCCGCGTCTGCAACGCCACGCAGAATCTGGTCGGCGTCGGTATCGGCTATCGCGCCAAGGCCGGCTGGATCACCGAAGGTTGGTGGCACATCGAGGGATCGAGCTGCAAGACGCTGATCGAAGGGCCGCTGTCATCAAGGTTTTACTATCTTTATGCAGAAGACGCCGAGCGCGGCGGACGCTGGGACGGCCCGATCAACATGTGCGTGGCTGAGAAAGAGTTCAAGATCGCCGGCGTAACCGACTGCGTCGCACGGGGCTTTCAGCGCGCCGGATTCCAGGAATATGACACGGGCGAACAGGGAAACTGGATGGTCCAGCTGACCGATGAGTCCACAACGGGAGGCGCTCCAGCCGCCCCGGGAACAAACAGTCAATGAGACGTAGCCGCAAGGTCAAGATCCTAGCCACCATCGGTCCGGCCTCCTCGTCGGAGGAGATGCTGAAGAAACTGTTCGAAGCTGGCGCCGATGTGTTCCGCATCAATATGAGCCACACCGATCACGAGCTGATGCGCACGCTGGTCGGACGCATCCGCACTGTCGAGGAAGCGGTCGGCCGGCCGATCGGCATCCTGGCCGATCTGCAAGGGCCAAAACTGCGCGTCGGCAAGTTCGCCAATGGCAAGGAAGTGCTGACCGTCGGCCAGACCTTCACGCTCGACGACAATCCCGAACCCGGCACCTCGACCAGGGTCTATCTGCCGCATCCCGAAATCCTGACCTCCGTCGAGGCCGGACATCGCCTGCTGATCGATGACGGCAAGCTCGAATTGAAGGCGGTGAGAAGCGACGGCAAGTCGATCGTCTGCACCGTCGTCGCCGGCACCACGATCTCCGACAAGAAGGGCGTCAGCCTGCCCGATACCGACCTGCCGGTCGGCGCGCTGACCGAGAAAGACCGCAAGGACCTCGATGCCGTGCTGGCCACGGGCGTCGATTGGGTCGCGCTGTCCTTCGTCCAGCGGCCGGAGGACCTTGCCGAGGCGCGCAAGATCGCGCGCGGCCGGGCGCTGATCATGGCCAAGATCGAAAAGCCGCAGGCCGTCGCCCGGCTGGCGGAGATCATCGAACTGTCCGACGCGCTGATGGTCGCCCGTGGCGATCTCGGCGTCGAGATGCCGCTCGAGGCGGTACCCGGCATCCAGAAGCAGATCACGCGCGCCGCGCGCCGCGCCGGCAAGCCGGTGGTGGTTGCAACGCAGATGCTGGAATCGATGATCACAGCACCGGTGCCTACCCGCGCCGAGGTGTCGGATGTTTCGACCGCAGTCTTCGAAGGCGCCGATGCCGTCATGCTGTCGGCGGAATCGGCGGCGGGCGCGTATCCCGTCGAAGCCGTAGCGATGATGAACCGTATCGCCACCAAGGTCGAAACCGATCCGACCTATGCCGGCATCATCAACGCACAGCGTTCCGAGCCGGAAGCGACCGGCGCCGACGCCATTTCGCTGGCCGCCCGCGAGATCGCCGAGACGCTGAAACTTTCGGCGATCATCACCTACACGGCGTCCGGCACCACGGGCCTGCGCGCCGCCCGCGAGCGTCCGCAAGTGCCGATCGTCGCGTTGTCGCCGATCGTCAACACGGCGCGCCGGCTGTCGCTGCTATGGGGCACGCATTGCGTCGTCTCACCCGACGCAATCGATCTTGACGACATGGTCGACCGCGCCTGCCGCATCGCCTTCGAGGAAGGCTTCGGCAAGCCCGGCGACCGCGTCATCATCACCGCTGGCGTGCCGTTGAGGACGCCGGGCTCGACCAATATGCTGCGCATCGCCTATCTGGGATCGGAAGCGGCCGGCCGGTAAGCCGCTTCAACGGCGGTCGCCCCGGACGCGGCTAATCGCCATCCGTTGGTGTGGTGCAGCAAACCATTCCGCAACGCTTCGGATCATGGCCGGAACATGGTCTGGGTCGTCGGCGAGTTCAGCCAACTCGGACAGACGATGGACGCCGGTCAGGATGGAGATACGTTTGCGGTCCAGCACGCGTCCGGTCGCGATTTCATACGCGGCGACTATTCGCCCGGTAAGGTCCGGCGCGATAAAATTCGAGTAGATGAACTCCTGGTGCAACGCGCCTATGCCTGAATCGGCAAAGTCGTAGAGTCCGTTGAGCCTCATTCGCGCATGATCGAACGCCATGTTCCAGCCATGTCCGTCGAAGAATCCAAATGTAGTCCCATGCGGGTCTGGTGGCAGACTTTCGTATGCCATCAGGGTTGCCTCCGCGCTGGCGAGTAGCCGAGGCGCCAGCAAGGGCAACGCCTTCGCACGGATTGCGCTCAGTGCGTGCCAGGTACCTACCGGCTCGGCGCCAGCGGTCGCCATCTGGTTCAGGTCGAGCCGATGAAGCTCGGCGTAAAAGCGGCCCAGATCGTTGCCCAAACGTTGGCGGGCATGTTCGGGCAATTCTTCATATCGTGCTGCCAGCAGACGTTCCCCTTTCAGTTTCTCATGTCTGGAGAACAGCGGCGGCCCCTCATGGATGCTCATATCGGGGACCGGCATCGACAGGCAAGGGCGGATCAGGGCCAGCAGGGCGGCTTCCCTGAGAAGCGCTCGTTCAGCAACCTTGTGACGCGGGAACTTGAACACCAGCCTGTCGTCGACATCGACCGCCGTCGAGTGCCAACCTGCCGTCATCAGCCGGAAGCTTGAAGTCTTCAATTCCGGGAAGACACGAATTATTGCTCGTGAGAATGTGTCCAGGTTCGGTTCAGGCATGGCCGTGTTGTAGGGGAGCTTCCCAGCCACGTGAAGGGACGGCGGTCAGGTCGGTGCAAGCTCTGCTTCCGGCTGCTTGAGATCGGCGCATTTCCCGACGCCATACAGATCGCCGGCGATCCGGGCTTCGACGCTTTTGGCGATAATCCGCAGGTCGACATCCTTGCCGGAGACCTTCTCGATGGCACCAACGACGAGATCGGGCGCAATCCAGTCCGGCTTGTGGCCGAGATTATGCACCCAGACGAGTTGGGCGCCCGGTATGTCGCGCTGGAGCCCGATCGAGTGAATCTCCGCATAGACGACCTTGTCGCGATCACCCGAAATGACCACGGTCGGGGCCTTGATCTGGTTGTAGTGCGGTGCGGCGCCAAGGGCATAGCGATAGAGCCCGGCGACATCGGTGGCGTTGGCACGAAAGGCCGATGGTCGCAGGACCAATGGGATGGAGGCCGCGGCGAGATAGTTGTCCGGCACCATGTTGGGCGAGAAGACGCAGGTCGTGGCGTCTTCCATCCGCAGCGTTCCCGTCGGATAGATCAGCGTCTCGGAAAACAGCCAGCCGATCACCGGAATGGTCGTCAGATCGTAATACCAGGAGGTTGCGCCGCCCGGCCACGGATGAGTTGCCGGCGCGAGAAAGACCAGGCCAAGCGTCTTGTCGGGATGCTCGCGGCCGAAAGTCGATGTCACCACACCACCGAAAGAATGACCGACGATAACAGCCTTCCTGATGCCCAGACGGTCCATCAACGCAGCGATGGTGTTGGCCTGAGCCGCCGGGTCTTCGTTGTTGCCGCGACCACGGCCCGACCAGCCGTGGCCTGGCCGGTCGAAGAACAGCATTTCGGCGTGGCCTTCGAGCAATGGCCGCAGCGGCAGCATCTGATCCCTGAGATTGGCGCTGGCGCCGTGGATGAAGACGATCGGCGGCCGCTCGGCGTTCGCGGGGCCCGGAATGTGGACATAGTGAATGCGGGCGCCATTGATGTCGGCGAATTCACCAATCGACGGATTGCGGCGTTCGATAAGCCATGAACCGGCGCGGGTGATGCCGACAAAGCCGAAGACAAGCGCCATCAGGAAGGCAAGGGCGGCGTAGATCAGGTTCATGGGGGAGATACGGGGATGGAGGGGGATAAGTTGTGCAGTAGCGAATAGGGAATAGGCAGTAGGCAGTAGGCAGTAGGAATGTGCGTAACGCGATCTGCGCCTACTGCCTAATCCCTACTGCCTATTCCCTTAAATGCCTTCTCCAGCAAGCTCTTCCGAAAGCGTGCCGACCTGGTCCTGGGCGCTGCGCATCATTGGATAGATCGCCAGAACCTTCTGCCAGGCCTCGAGTGCCGATTGCTTGTGGCCGGTCAGTGCCATGATCTGCGCCAGGCCGGAGAGCGCGCCGAAATGGCGCGGCTCGAGCTGCAGCGTATGGTCGATGTCGGACATCGACTTGCCGTAGTTTTTCATCATGAAATGCACGGTGGCGCGCCTATTCCAGCCTTCGGCATAGGTCGGCTGTAAGATCACCACCTGGTCGAGGAAATCGAGGGCGACGTCGAACTTCTGACTTTCGATGGCCTTCTGCGACCACTGCATCATCAGATCGATCGAGGCGCTGCCGGATTGAGACCACTCATTCCAGATGTTGCCGGCAATACGCTCGGCTGCCTTTTCGTTGCGCTCGCGCTTCAGGTCGTTGAACAGCTGATCGAGACGGGCCTGCCTCGTCGTTGCCACCGGCGGCACGTCCTTGCTGGCCGGCGGCACGACAGCGTCATCCGCGCGCGCCAGGCCATAAATGGCGCTGGAAACAAGCAGAGACGTCAAAAATGCAAAAAGAATCCGCATCGCCGGACTCTAATCCCGGGCGGCGGAACGTCAAACTGAATTTGGCGTGAAAGGGCCGGCAGGCGGGCAACAAGCATCAATGGGCGGAGGCAACAGCCTCCAGCCCGAAAACTCAGCCCTGGCGTGCCTTGTAGCGCGGAGCGGTCTTGTTGATGATGTAGATACGGCCTTTGCGGCGAACCAGCTGGTTGTCGCGGTGACGCGCCTTCAGCGCCTTGAGCGAATTCTTGATCTTCATGGTCTTGCCTGTCGGTGTGGACCCGGTTCGGGTCGAAATTTTAAGGCGCGCCAGAAGACGCGCCTTTGAACTGTGGGTGGCTCATAAACGAGGAGCCTTGTCCGTGTCAACCGCAAGCGTGCTCCGTCTCTCCATATCATCAAATATCCGCCATGTCGGCCTTGCGGCATTGCACGGGCTTCAGCCGGCTGGGATGATGCGCCCGCCATGAAGTGATTTGGGGATGGATATGCGCCGAATTTTCCTGTCCGCCTGCATTCTCGTGCTGGCGGGAGCCTCGGCTGCCCGCGCGCAGGAGTGCGACCGCAGCGACGACAGCCAGCAGATGATGAACATCTGCGCCGGCGAGGATTACCAGGAGGCCGACGCCAGGCTCAACAAGGCCTACCAGGATCTCATCAGCGCGGATGACGCCGACGGCAAGAGACTGCTGCAGGTGGCGCAACGCGCCTGGATCGCCTTTCGCGATGCAGAGTGCGCGCATTCCACCGCAGCCAGCGCGGGCGGTTCGATCCATCCGATGGAAGTTTCGCAATGCCTGGCCAGGCTGACCAATGATCGCATCGAGCAGCTCGCTGCCGCCGCCAATTGCGAGGAAGGCGATGCCAGTTGCGCCAGCCCTGACCAAGACGAGAGCGACGACGTGCAGTAGGCCTGTTTCGGGGGTTAGGCGCGACGGCCGATCCTGGTGAAATGGCCCATCTTGCGGCCGGGGCGTGCCTCGGCCTTGCCATAGAGATGCAGCATCAGGTTCGGCTCGGCGAGCAGGGCTGGAACACGCAGCACATCGTCGCCGATCAGGTTCTCCATCACGCAATCGGAATGACGCTGGGGATTTCCAAGCGGCAGGCCGGCGACGGCGCGGATGTGCTGCTCGAACTGCGAAACGATGCAGGCCGCTTCCGTCCAGTGGCCGGAATTGTGGACGCGGGGCGCGATCTCGTTGGCCAGCAGGGAGCCGTCGGCGAGCACGAAGAACTCGACGCCGATGACACCGACATAGTTCAGCGCCGACAATATTTTAGACGCCGCTGCTCGTGCTGCTTCCGCCGTTTCGGGCCTTATTCGAGCCGGCAAGGTCGATGTGTGGAGAATGCCGTTGCGGTGGATATTCTCGGCCGGGTCGTAGGCTGCGACAGTGCCGTCGATGCCGCGCGCGGCGATCACGGAAATCTCGCGCTCGAACGACACGAAGCTTTCCAGGATCAGCGGCACATTGCCCATCGCCTCGCAGATGCCGGCGAAGCTGCCGGCTTTCATATTGCGGAAGACGCGCTGGCCCTTGCCGTCATAGCCCATGCGGCGCGTCTTCAGGATGCCGCTGCCATCGAACGCATTCAGCGCCGCCGTCAGCTCGTCATCATTGTCGACCGGGAGGAACCCCGCGGTGGCAATGCCGATGCCGTTGAGGAATGCTTTTTCGCTCACCCGGTCCTGCGCCACTTCCAGTGCGCGCGCCGGCGGATAGACCGGAACCTTGGCGGCCAGCGCGCTGGCGGCCGCAACCGGCACGTTCTCGAACTCGTAGGTGATGACGGAACTCGACGCGGCCAGTTCGGCAAGGGCTGCTCGGTCGTCATAGGGGGCCGCTATCTGCCGGTTGGCGACCTGCGCCGCCGGGCAATCCGCTTGCGGCTCCAGCACCACGGTGCGGTAGCCGAGACGGGCGGCAGCAATTGCCAGCATGCGACCGAGCTGGCCGCCGCCTATGATGCCTATGGTCGATCCGGGGGCTAGGCTCACGGCGTATCCGTCGGCTCGGTTGCGACCTTGGCGGTCTGCGCGGCGCGCCAGGCATCCAGACGGACGGCAAGGTCGTCATCGTTCAGCGCCAGCACGGCAGCGGCCAGAAGGGCTGCGTTGGCGGCACCGGCCTTGCCGATGGCCAGCGTTCCCACGGGAATACCGGCCGGCATCTGGACGATGGACAGCAGTGAATCCTGCCCGGAAAGCGCCTTCGATTCCACCGGCACGCCAAACACCGGCAGCGGCGTCATTGCCGCCGTCATGCCGGGCAGATGCGCGGCACCACCGGCGCCGGCGATGATCACCTTGTAGCCCGCTGCCTTGGCGCCCCTGGCGAAATCGTAGAGCCGGTCTGGAGTGCGATGCGCGGAAACGATCAGCCGCTTGTGTGGAATGCCCAGGGCTTCGAGGGTTTCGGCCGCATGGCGCATCGTCGCCCAGTCGGACTGGCTGCCCATGATGATGGCGACGTCGGCGCGTTGATCGTCCAAGTTCGTGTTTCCCGGCGACAAAGGCGCGCCTTAGCGGAATTCGCGCGAAGCCGCAAGGATCGGCGGCCGCCGCAGCGGTTTGGCAAGACGCAAACCATCCAGTCAGATGCCGTCGCGCTCGGCCTCTGGCGTCGAGACCAGCAAGGCCGACGCCGCATTGGCGGCGGTGACGGCCGCCCGCATGGTCTCCCCACGGGCAAGCGCCGCGGCCAGCGCACCGACGAATTCATCGCCGGCGCCATGCGTGCTGACGACCTTGACCGGGATGGCGGGCAGCGCGAAGGCCTCGCCGGTCCGATCACAGCAGGCGACACCTTCGCCGCCCGCCGTGACAATCGCGACAGGGCAAAGATCGGCCAGCAGCCGCGCGGCTTGCGCGGCACCGTCCAGGGTCTCGACCACCGCCATGCCGGCCAGGAACTCCGCCTCGATGGCGTTGACCACCAATATGTCGACCAGCGCGGTCAACTCGCCGGACAGTTTGCGCGCCGGGGCCCCGTTCAGCACAACACGGCCGCCTTGCGCCTTCGGCGCGCGTGCGGCAGCAATGTTGGCGCCTTCGGGTACCTCATTCTGCAACAGGAGCACTGCCGTTTGGGACACCATTTCGGAAGCAGCGGCAATATCGGCATCGCCCAGAGTGAGATTGCTGCCCGAGACGATCACCGCGCCATAATCGCCGCCCTGGTCGAAGATCGCCACGCTCATTCCGGAGCCGGCACCAGCGGCCACCCGCACGAAGCGGCGGTCGACCCTGGCGCGATCGAGATTGGCCAGCAACGCCCGCCCGAAATCATCGTTGCCAACCGCGCCAATCATCGCCGCGCGCACGCCGGCCCTTGCCGCCGAAACGGCCTGGTTGCCGCCCTTGCCGCCGCATTTCGGGTGCCAGGCATGGCCGGTCACCGTCTCGCCCTTGCGTGGGCGGTCGGGCGCGTCGACCATGATGTCGTAGTGCAGGCTGCCGAAGACGGTGACCAGCGGCGGTGTCGTCATGATCCCCGGTCTTTTCGCTTCGATGTCACCGCCGACATGGTGCGGCCGAGGTTGCGCTCCGCCGCCTGATAGTCGCGCTGCGCCACCGCGACGAACAGCGCATCGAGGATGTTGAGCTGGGCGATGCGCGCCGCCGCGTTCTCGCCCATTAATGGCGATCCCTGTGCGGTCGAGCACAGCACAATGTCGGCCACCGCAGCCAACGGCGAATTGTCGTAATTGGTGATGGCCAGCGTCCTTGCGCCGTTCTTGCGGGCCAGCTGGATGGCGTCGATGACGGCAGAGGTATTGCCCGAATGCGAGAAGCCGACGGCGATATCATCGCCGCCGAGCAGCGAGGCCGACATCAGCATCATGTGCGAATCGTCGTAGACGGATGCGCGAATGCCGATGCGCAGGAACTTGTGCGAGACGTCGCGCGCAATCTGCGCTGAGCCGCCGACGCCATAGAAATCCCGGTTCTTCGCACGGTAGAGAAGCTCGGCGGCGCGGTCGAAATCCTCGATGTCGAGGATCGCCAGTGTCTCCTCCAGTGCCTGGATGGAGGTGCGGAACACTTTTTGCACGATCTCGGCCGAACTGTCGTCGGATGACAGTTCCTGATGCATCTCGGCAGTCGGCAGGCGGCTGTATTCATAGACGGCGGTGCGAAAGTCGCGATAGCCGGAAAAACCGAGCTTCTTGGCGATCTTGACCACCATTGCCTCGGACACGCCGGCCTCCTCGGCGATCTGCTTCAGCGGGATGCTCTCGTCAAAGCCGCGCCGGCCAAAGACGGTTTCCACCACCTTCGCCTCCAGCGGGGTGAGATGCGGCATCATCATGCGGATCCGCGGTCCTACCGCTTTCAGGTCCAGCCCGCTCAAGGTCATCCACGCCCCCTCGTCACGCGATCGATAAGCATCGCGGCGAGGATTATAAGACCAGTTGCCAGAAGCTGATAGAAGGACTGCACGTTCATCAGCGTCAAACCGTTGCGCATGGCGCCGAGGATGACGGCGCCCAGGATGGTGCCGACGACACTGCCCTTGCCGCCCATCAGCGAGGCGCCGCCGATGGCGGCAGCCGCGATAGCGTCGAGTTCCCAGAGATTGCCGAGGATGGGCTCGGCGGCACCGAGTCGGCCTATCAGGATTTGCGCGGCAAGGGCCGCCAGCAGCCCGGAGATCATGTAGGCGGCGATCTTGGTGCGGGCGATCGGCACGCCGGCGATGTAGGCAGCCTCCTCATTGCCGCCGACGGCGAGCAGATATTCGCCGAAAGGCGTCTTCTTCAAAACGACCCAGGCGACGACAGCCACCAAGGCCACGATGATAACCGCCAGCGGCAGCCCGAACAGCAAGCCGTTGAAGACGGAGCGAAAGCTTGCGGGCAGGCCGAGCACCGGATTGCCGCCGGTATAGATCAGCGCCAGTGCCCGGTATGTGCTGAGTGTACCCAATGTGACGATGAAAGGCTGCAGCCCGACATAGGCGACGAGCACGCCGTTGATGAGGCCGCACGCAAGACCAATGGCGAAGCCGGCGGCGATGGCGAGCGGAAACGGTACGCCGGCGACCATCATCGAGGCCGAGATGACGGCCGAAAGGGCTGCCGTCGGCCCGACAGACAGGTCGATGCCGCCGGAGATGATGACCAGCGTCATGCCCAGCGCCAGGCAGGCATTGATGCTCGACTGCTGCAGGATGTTGATCAGGTTGCGCTCGGCGAAGAAGCCGGGCACCAGTGCCCCGAACACGGCCAAGATCACGACAAGGCCGATCAATGTGCCGGCGTCGCGCATGGAGACCCCGCGCATGAATTCGGCCCGTGGCTGCACCAGAATGGTATCCGACATATCCGTCACCTACTGTCTTGAGTCTGCGGGATGGCGTGCGCCGCGATCGCCTGTTCGCTGATGTCGTCTCTGTGGAGTTCGGCCGCGATCGAGCCGTCGCGCATGACCAGCACGCGGTCGGCGAGCCGGATCACCTCGGGCAGTTCGGAGGAGACGACGATGACACCGTGGCCTTCCCGGGCGAGCTCCTCGATCAGATGATAGATCTCCGCCTTGGCGCCGACATCGATGCCGCGCGTCGGTTCGTCGAACAAAAGGATGCGTGTTCCCGCCGCCAGCCAGCGGCCGATGATCGCCTTCTGCTGGTTGCCACCGCTGAACAGGCGGATCGGCCGATCGAGCAGGAATGGGCGCAGGTTGACGAGGCCCATCTTGTCGATTGCCACCCGTTTCAACCTGGCGTGATCGATGACGCCGCGCGGCGCGAATACGCCCATCGAGGCCAACGCCATGTTGCTGGTGATCGAGCGCAGCGGCACGATGCCCTCGCGCTTGCGCTCCTCCGGCACCAGGCCGATGCCGGCGGCAATCGCATCGCGCGGGCTGGAGAATCGCGTCGCCTTGCCATCAATTGCGATCGTACCGGCGGTGGCGCGGTCGGCGCCGGCCAGCAACCGCAGTAATTCGGTGCGGCCTGAGCCGACAAGGCCGGCAATGCCCAGCACCTCGCCACGATGCAATTCGAACGACACATCGCGCACGTTCGTTGTCGAGGAGAGGCCGCGCGCACTCAACATCACCTCGTTCGAGGCGTGAGACGTATGCCGTTCCTGCGCCAGTTCGCGGCCAACCATCATCGCCACGACCGCCTTTTCCGACAGGCCTTTCAGGTCGACGGAATCGATGACCACGCCGTCACGCATGACGGTGGCGCGCTGGCAGATGCCGAACACCTCGTCCAGCTTGTGCGAGACATAGACGACGGCGACGCCGTCGCGAGCGAGACCGGTGATGACTTGCGCCAGCCGTTCGAATTCGCTCGGCGTCAGGCTCGATGTCGGCTCGTCCATGGCGACGATGCGGGCGCGATCGAGCAGCGCGCGGGCGATCTCGACGATCTGCCGCTGCGCCACCTTCAGCGTTCCGAGGGGAGCGGCTGGGTCGATGGACGGGTCAATGGCTGCAAGAGCCTCGGCGGCGCGGCGCTCCTGTTCCCGCCGGGCGACGAAGATACCGCCGCGCGTCAGCGGTTGGCCGAGGAACATGTTCTGGGCGACGCTGAGGCGCGGCACCTGCTGCAATTCCTGGTGGATCATGGCGACGCCCGCGGCACGCGCGGCGACCGGATTGGCAAGCGTCACCGGCTGTCCGTCGATGAGGACGCTTCCCGCCGTCGGTCTGTAGACGCCCGACAATATGCGAAGCAGCGTCGACTTGCCGGCACCGTTTTCGCCGAGCAGACCGTGGATTTCACCGGCACTGATCGAGAACGACACGTCGTTGAGCGCCCGCACGGCCGGAAACAGCTTGGAAATGCCCTGGAATTGCAGCCGGGGTGACATTGGGTTCAATCTCCGGGCAACGGTGCCGGCCGGGAGCGAACTGCTCTGGCCGGCACCCGCCGATCGGCTTTACTGGCCCGCAGCGGCATCTTCGAGCAGGGCCTTGCGCGCGCCGGGTCCGGAATAGCGGTCGGCATTGTCCTTGGTGATCAGTGCCTGCGGCGTGGCAACGACGCGCGGCAGCTTTTGTCCAGCCACCAGCCGCAGCGCCGTTTCCAGAGCAACCTCACCGGTTAGCACCGGGAAGCTGTCGACCGTGCCGGTCAGTTCGCCGGCGCGGATCGAGGCATAGGCGTCGGAAATGCCGTCAGTGCCGAACACGGCAACCTTGTCCTGCAGGCCGGCAGCCTTGACCGCCTCGACAATGCCCAGTGCCATGCCGTCATTGTTGGCATAGAAGCCGATCAGGTCGGGGTGCTGCTGCAGGATGTTGGTGGCCGCGTCATAGGAGGTCTGGCGGTCCCAATTGCCGGGAACGCTGGCGACGACCTCGAACTTCCCCCCTTCGGTGATGGTGGACTTGAAGCCATCGGTGCGCTGCACGGCTGCATAGACGCCGGCCTGGCCTTCGACGATGGCGACCTTGCCGCCATTCGGACGGTTCTTGATGAACCATTTGGCGACGCGCACGCCATTGTCGCGCTGGACATTGCCGACATAGTGCTCGGCCTGCGGGATGACTGCATCGTTGACGTTGACCACCGGCACATTGGCGGCCTTGGCCTGCTCCATGATCGGCTGCAGATTGGCGTCGGTCTGCGGCGAAACGAGCAGAACGTTGTAGCCCTGCGTGACCAGGCCTTCGGCAATGGTCAGCTGGCCGAGCTGGTCGCCTTCGCTCTGCGCCGCCTGATAGACGACGGGAATGCCGACCTTGTCGCCGAACGCCTTGTAGCCCTCGCCCAGCGAGCGCCAATATTCATTGGTCAGCGTCTTGGAGACCGCGCCCGCTTTGGTGCCTTCTGGCAGCTTGGGGAACGCGCCGAACTTGGCCTCGACCTGCGACCAATCGATACGGTCCTTCTCCGTATCGGAATTGAGCGGCGCGAGATCTGTGGAAAACGCCGAACCGATGGACAGCGCCATCAGTGCGGCGGTAGCGGTGGCAAGCAGAAGTTTCATTTCATTCCTCCCTTGTTAAAAACGGTGATGGTCCGGCCGGGGCTTCAGCTATCCGGCCCGAGCATGATTTCCTGGATGATGGCCTGCGATGTCACCGCGTCCTGGCTGTCCATGGCGGCGGACAGGCGATTGTCCTGCTCCAGCCGGTCGACGACGCGCAGCATGCGCTTGACGGTGGTGATGTTGACTTCGCATTCGCGCACGGGGTCGAGCCCTGTCATGTCGGGGAATGTGTCGAAATAGATGGCGCCAGCGTAACCGTCGCGGCGGATCTGCCTGAGCAGCTCGATGGTCTGCAGCGTGTGCACCGCGCCGACCATCAGGCCGTCATCGCGCTTGGCGTAGCCGTCGTTGAGGTGCACGCCGAGCAGCTTGCTGTGGCGCGCCACCAGAGCTGCGGCAAAGGCCGGCTGCTCGTCGGCATAGAGCACATGGGCGAAATCGAGCGTGACGCCGAGATTGGGCAGGCCGACATCGCGGATCGCCAGCAGGGTCGTCGCAGCGTCCGGCATCAGGCTGTAGGAACGCGGTTCGTTGGGCTTGTATTCAAGGCTGATCTGGCAGTCGGGGTCATGCGCGGCCACTTCACGAATCCCATCGATTTCGTGTTGCCAGAGTGAGGCATAGTCAGCCTGGAAGGCGTAATCGAAGCCATCCTGGCCGAGCCACAGCGTCATCAGCTTTGCGCCCGCCTCGCGCACGGCGTCGATTCCCGCTTTGGTCAGGTCGATAGCTTCACGGCGCACCGCCGAGTCCGGATTGGTGAAGGCGCCAAGCTTGAAGGCCGGATTGGAGTAGTAGCGCATGGCGAAGCCATTGATGGAAAGGCCGAGATCGCCCAGTTTGTGGGCGATTTCGGCAGGCTTTGCGCCTACATGGTCGGGGTAATTCAAATCGAGGTCAGTCAGTCCGGCAACCCTGGCGGCGCGGGCCGCCATCTGAAGCAGCGAGGGTTTGCCGACGAGGTCAGGCCATTCGGCCTGTGGTCGCGAGGCAAAGGAATTCAGGCGCGTGGCGAAGCGATTGGCTGTCATGATCGACCTTTCAATAGATATAACTTCACATAAATACGAATAGTTGTAAAGTCATTGTTTGCAGGGCGATGAACAGCCGCAAAGCCACCGTTGCGGTCGGCTGGGTCACGTAGGCTTAGGGCAGTTTCCTGGTCGGCGTCTCAGGCTGGGGAATCGGTCGGCCAGTGGAATCATCAACCGGGCAGGCCGTCCTCACACCGCCGCCTCGCGGAAGCGGGCGACGAAGTCATCGAGTTCGGGCCGCTCCATGTCCGAGATCGCCCAGTAGGAGAAGGCGCCGTCTCTCCAATGCACCAGCGAAAAGCCGCCCGACGAAAGATCGGCGGGTTTGGCGATGCCGCCGCCCTGCTGCGGTTCGGCGACCAGCGTGATCAAATGCTCGCGGTGGCGGTAGACCAGCGCCGGCACCGGCCGACCTGATATCACCTCGACCCGGCCGCCGATTAGTGCGTAGCCATCCTGCGCGAGGTCTGGCGCCGGCGGCGATACGCCGATCCGGGCATCGAGCCATGGCTTGACCGTATGGCGGTCGGACGAAACGATGTCGATCGGACTGGCGGCGAGCAGGCTGCGGCGATGGCCGCTGGCGACCGCCGCGGCGAAACCGTCGGACGCGTTGTTGACCATCACCCATTGCGTCGCCCCGCTGGCCAGCACCGCGCTGATCATGATCGACGCGGCTAGTGCGCGCCAGTCGAACGGGCCGAAGGTCCGCGACGAACCTGTCCTGGCGTCCCGTCTCCGGCCGCCCCAGACTGACGCGCCCGCGATCAATCCTGGTTGCGCCGGCAGCGTGTCCCGCTGCGGTTCGGCTTCGTCTTGTGCCGGTTGCGCCGTGCCTGTCGCACCAAGTGCGGCAATGCGCGCCCGAAAGGCATCGCTGACATCGGGGCGCGGCAGGCGGCCGAGCGCGCCCTGCAAGGCAATGATGCGGGCGTGTTCGGCGGCAAGCTGCGGGTCGGCGGCGATGCGCCGCTCCACCGCCAGTGCGGCCGCGGCATCAAGTTCGCCATCAACGAGGGCGTGGATCATCAGCCTGATGCCCTCGGGATCGTTGGGCAGTCCGTCGTCATGGTTGGTCATGGCGCTCTCCCCAGTTCGGACACAAGCAGGCCGCGGGCGCGGGCCAGCCGCGACATCACTGTGCCCATCGGTACGTCCAGCATGGCCGCTATCTCGCGGTAGCTGAGACCGTTGATGTCGCGCAGCACCAGCGTCTCGCGAAAAGGCTGCGGCAGTGCTGCGATCGCCGCCTCCAGTGCCGCCGTATCGGCCCTGGCGATCAGGCTCGCCTCCGGGCCATCTTCGTCGGGCGGGCTTGTGCCGTGCGCTGCCGCCATTTCGTCGAGATCGCCGAGGTCGCCGACGGCGAGCATGCCGCGCGGCCGGTTGCGAGACATCCAGGTATAGGCGGTGTTGCGCACGATGGTCAGCAGCCATGCGCGGGCATTGCCGCCGGCATAGCCTGATATGCCGGCATGTGCCTTCACGCAGGCCTCCTGCACCACATCCTCGGCATCGGCGGCGTTGCCGGTCAGCCAGCGGGCGAGCGCAAGCGCGTCACCGAGGTGGGGCAGCACCACTTCGCCGAAGCGCTCGGCCAGGGCATTTTCGCTCAACACCGCAGCATGGTCCGGCACTCCGGGCAGGATCTGCGGCGCTCCTTCAGGGAGCGACGGTGATCTTGCCTTGCATGTGCGGGTGAAGCCCGCAGAAATAGGCAAAGTCGCCTGCTCTGGTGAAGGTGAATCCATATGTGTCACCGGTGTCAAGCGCCTTGGAGCGGAAGGAGGAATCGTTGGCGACGACAAGATGCGGGATGTCGTCGTCGTTTCTGAAGATCACCCTGGTGCCGGGCTTGACCGTCAGCTCGTGTGGCGTGAAGGCGAAGTTCTCTATTTTGACCATCGGCGCATCGACCGCCGCGCGCAGCGGCTGACAGGTTCCCGTGGTCAGGGTGAAAGCGCTGAGGATCGCGACCATGTGCCGGGCCGGAAGGCGAATGCAGAGCATGATGATTTCCTTTGCAGTCCAGGCTCAAGCCAGCGTCGAGTCGATGATGGCGAGATCCTTCCCACCTTGCTTCACGTTGACGCTGCTGGTGCCGAGCAGGCCGCGCAGTTGCCCGGCCGGCACCGTCATCGGTCCGGGCGAGGCGGCAGTTCCTGGCGCCGGCTGCGGGAAGGCAGTCGAGCGCGCCGTGTGAAAGGTGACGTTGCCTTCCACCTTCTGCATGATCTGGTGGATGTGGCCGTTGAGCACGGTGACCGAGCCGAAGCGCTTGAGCAGGGCGAGCGCTTGGGCCGCGTCGTCGGTGCCCCAGCCCCATTCGGGATAGACCGCCCACAGCGGGATATGAGCGAAGACGACAATCGGGGTCGACGCGCTGACGGCCTTCAGGTCGTCCGCCAGCCAGGCCAGCTGTTCGGGGCCGAGATTGCCGAGCCCGCCCGCCTTCAGGTTGACGACATTGACCAGCGCCACGAAATGCACGCCGTTCTGGTCGAACGAGTACCAGCCGGCACCCCTGGTGCCCTTGCCGTAGCGGTCGAGATAGGCCTTGCCGTTGCCGTCGTCGATCAAATCGTGCTCGCCCGGCACGTAGTGCACGTCGAAGCCGGCGCCGTCGATAATCTGCGCCGCATTGTCGAACTGTGCCGGCTTGGACAGATGGGTGATATCGCCGGTGTGGATCATGAAGGCGGGCTTTTGCGGCAGCGCCTGGATCTTGCCCATCGCTTCCTTCAGCGTGTCGATGGCATGCGGGTTGGCCGCCTTGTCGAAGCCGATATGGCTGTCGGATATCTGCAGGAAGGTGAAGCCGGAGGCCATGGCTTCGGCAGCTTGTGCGGCGCCGAGCAGGTTGAGCGACACCGGTATGCCACCTGAAATCGTCCAGAGTACGCCGGTGCCGGCCCAGATCATGCATTCCAGCGCATGCCGGCGGCTGATGCCGTCGCGCTCGCTGTCTTCATCGTGGTGATGGGTCATGTCGCTCTCCTCAACGCCTGGAGTGGCGTATGCTGAGGAGACCCGGAGCGGCGACGGTTTATTCCCGGCTGGGGAGGATCCGGCCGTTCACGGTCGCGTGATGGCGCGCGCCGATCGCGGCCGGCGCATTTTCAGGTGATTACCTGGCGTTTCAATCCGGCCAGCGCAAGACACCGGACGAATCCTTGCGGGCAGGCTTCATGGCATTGGCGGGCCGCTCGGCCGCGGTCAGCGTGGCGCGCAGCCGTTCTGCGACGATCTCCGCCTCGCCGCGATGAAGATTGCAGGGGTCGAGGAAGAAATGGCCGCGCTCCACCTCATGGTTGCGCACGATGATCGGCGGCGAGCCCATAGCCAATGCGGAGGCCAGACCGGCCGCCGTGAACCGGCTCTCGGGCAATACAAAGATCTGCAACCGATCCAGCGGGTTGGCGGTGGGGTCGGGGATGATCTGCGCGACGATGCCCGGCAGCCCCTGCAACGCATTCTTCCACAGGTTCAGTGCCGCTTCTTCGCGCCGTCGGATGCCGGCATGGTCGCGCTTTTCCCAGGCTTCCAGTGCGGCCATGGTGCCGGCGATGCTTTCCTTGCCGACCTTCATGGCGCGCGCGACACCGCGGTTCTGCAGAAAGGCGGCTCGAACCAGATCCTTGCGCCCGGTGACGATGCCGCTAGTCGGTCCGCTCAGGAATTTATGTCCGCTGTAGATGACAATGTCGGCGCCGCGCGCAAGAAAGCCGCGCAGATCATATTCGGAGGCCGCATCGACGATCACCGGGACGCCCCTGGCATGGCAGATCTCGCAGAATTCCTCTAGGGACAGCATGCCGTACTGCACGGTGTGGTGGGCGACGACATAGAGTCCTGCCGCCGTGCGATCGTTGATCGCCTCGCGCACGTGGTAGTCCTGCGTGACGCTGACGGTGCCGGCCGGCACGACCTTTGCGCCGGCCAGCCGGACCGACTGGTCGATTGGCGCGCCGTAGTTAACGATGTGGCCGAGCTGGACGATGACCTCCGACTTCAGCCCTTCGGTGTCGTCCGGCAGCCGCTCGATGGCGAGCAGGTTGGTTCCCGTCATCGCGCCGGCAATCGCCATGGTGATGCCGCTGGCGCAACAAGCGGTGATGAAACCGGCCTCGCCGCCGGTGAGGCGCGCAACGATCGTGCTTGCGGCACGCTGCAGATCGTCCATCTCCACCCATTGCGAGGCCATCTCCGCCATGGCGCTGATCGCTTCAGGCACGATGATCGATGCGCCGAGCGCTGTCATCGTGCCGGAGACGTTGATGATCGGGCGAAGGCCGAGCCGTTCGCGGATGGTGGTGTTGGAGCCGTCGGTGGAAGTGGTTTTCATCTCTAGGATTCCATTTCTAACGGGTCAGGCGGCGATCTCGACGACCGCCTCGATTTCGACGGTGATGTTCCCAGGCAAGGAGCCGACGCCGATCGCCGAGCGGGCATGGCCGCCGATGGTGTCGAACACATCGGCGAACAGATCGGAACATCCATTGACCACCTTCGGGTGGTCGCTGAAGGTCGGTATCGCGTTGACGAAGCCGAGCAGCTTGACGATGCGCACGATCCGGCCAAGATCGCCAGTGGCTGCGTGCATGACGGCCAGCAGGTTAAGGCCGGTGAGGCGGGCATGGCCATAGGCCTCTTCGACGGTGACATCATCGCCCACCTTGCCGGTGAACAGCGTGCCGTCGGTCCGCAGCGGCCCCTGGCCGGACAGGAAGATCAGCCGGCCGCTTTCGGCATGGGTGACGAAATTGGCGATCGGGGTCGGCGGCTCCGGCAGCGTCAGGCCCAACGCGGCGAGCCGGATATAAGGCGTCATGAAAGAAGGCTCCTTGCGACAGCGCTCGCTGTCCCGTTTAGAATTGCGAGGCGCGGAAACGTGCCAGGAAGGTGCGCAGGCGCTCATTGTCAGTGTCCGCCGCCAGGATTTCGGCGGGCGGACCCGCCGCGCTAACGCCGCCGTCAGCCATGAAGACGATGCGGCTCGAGGCATCGCGGGCAAAGGCCATTTCGTGCGTGACCATCACCATTGTCATGCCGTCCTCGGCCAGGCTGCGCACGACCTCGAGCACTTCGCCGACCAGCTCCGGGTCGAGCGCGGAGGTTATCTCGTCGAGAAGCAGGATCTTCGGCCCCATGGCTACGGCGCGAGCGATGCCGACACGCTGCTGCTGGCCGCCGGACAGTTCGGCGGGCAGACTGTCGGCCTTGTGGGCGAGGCCGACCCGGCCGAGCCAGTGTTCGGCGATCGTGCGGGCCGCCGCACTGCTCTTGCCGCGCACCTTGGTTAGACCAAGCATGATGTTGCCGGCGGCTGTCAGATGCGGAAAGAGGTTGAAGCTCTGGAACACCATGCCGGTCTCGGCCCGCATGGCGGCCAGATCGCGTTCGCTGCGGCGCTGGCGGGCTCCGGCTTCGCGAAAGCCGACCTCTTTGCCATCGATGCGAATCGAGCCGCTGTCGTAGCTTTCGAGGAAGTTGACGCAGCGCAGCAGTGTGGTCTTGCCGCTGCCCGAGGGGCCGATGACCGTCACCACTTCGCCGCGCGCCACCTGCAGGCTGACCGAACGCAGAACCTGGACGGTTCCAAAGGCTTTGGAAACGTCGCGGATGTCGAGAAGCGCCGGGGTGTCGTTCGAGCCTGTGGACATTGCTAATCCCGAATGAAGGAGAAACGCCGCTCGAGCCGGCGGCTGGCCAGCGAGAGGGCATAATTGACCGCGAAATAGATGAGCGCGCCGAGGAGGTAGAGCGGCATCGCCTCATAGGTGCGGCCGATGACCTGGTTTATGGCCTGCATCAGATCGGTGATGCCGAGCAGCGACACCAGCGCGCTGCCCTTGACCGCGTCGGTGACGCCATTGATCCAGGGCGGCAGGAAACGCCTGAACGCCTGCGGGAAGATGACGTAGGTGAGGCGCTGGCGAAAGGTCAGTCCAATCGCCATTGCCGCCTCGGACTGTCCCTTCGGAATGGATCCGACCGCACCCCTGAGATATTCGACGACCTGCGCGGTCTTGAACAAGGTCAGCGCGAGCACGGCGGCCCAGAAGGACGGCAGATGAAGCCCGACGGCCGGCAGGCCATAATAGACAAAGAAGATGAGCACCAGGATTGGTATGCCGCGAATGGTATCGCTGAAGATGCGCACCGCCCATTGCAGTGGCATGGGGCCATAGACGAGACCGACGCCCATGATCACGCCAGCGATCAGGGAGAACACCACGACAAGCAAGGATACCCATAGTGTCAGGGCAAAGCCCTGGGCGAGGAAAGGCAAGGCATAGGCGATTTGGGTCAGCATGTCAGCGCGCCGCCCTGAACCGGCGTTCGACAAGCCGAAGCGCAAAAAGCAGTATGTAGCCGGTAAGCAGGTACATCGCCGTCACGACGAGATAGACCTCGACGATCCGGAACGTGTTGAAGTTGATCCACTGGGCGCCATAGGTCAGTTCCGGCACCGAGATGACCGAGGCGACGGACGTGTCCTTGAACAGCGATATGAAGGTGTTGGACAATGCCGGCAGCGTGATGCGCAGCATCGTCGGCAGGCGCACGTTGAGCAGCCTTTGCCACGGCGTCAGGCCGATCGCCTTGCCGGCGTCCAGCTGTCCGCGCGGAACCGCCTCGAGCCCGGAACGGAACACCTCGACCAGATATGCGCCGCTGTAGAGCGAGAGCGTGACGACAAATGAGGTCGGCGCGCTGTAGGCGAGATCGACCACCGTCGGCAGGCCGTAGAAGACGAGATAGACGAGCAGGATCAGCGGCACGTTGCGGATGAATTCGACATAGGCGGCGATGATGGTGCGCACCACGCGCCCGGCCGAGACGTACCAGACCGCCAGGACTAGGCCGATGACGATGCCGATGGCGATCGAGATGACGGCGAGTTCGAGACTGAGCAGCAGGCCGCTCCACAGCTTGTCGAAATGCCGCCAGATCAGATTGAAGTTGAGGGCGTAGCCCATGCGTCCGCCTCGGTTGCCGCAGGCCTTAGAGCAGTTCACCGTTTCACGGAAACGGCAAACCGCTCTAACTCTGTTTTGACGCAATTCCGGACGGAAAACCGTTTCACACTTTTCCTGGAATTGCTCTAGGGAGGCGGAAGGGCGCTGGATACGCCCTCCCGCCTGATGCTGGTCAAATGGCTGGGAAGCCCGGATGGCGCGCCGGAGGCTCCTGTCCGAAATAGTCCTTGAACGCGGCGTCGTAGAGGGCATTTTCGTGGCCGAACATGGCGATTGTGAAAGTTGAGTTGACGAAAGTCAGCCAGTCAAGGTCGCCTTGCCGCAGAGCCGCGCCATAAAGCATGCTCAGCCAGCTCTTGCCCGCATCGAAATATTTGTCCGGATTGCGCGAGGCGAGCCAGCGCACCGTGGACAGATCGACGGCCGCGGCGTCGACGCGTTTCGATTCCAGCGCCTGCAGCACGTTGGCCTGGGTATCGATCTGCATGACCTGACACTCGGGCAGCACCGAATGCACCTGCGCTTCGGCATCGACATTCTGCAGGATGGAGATGCGCGTTGCGGCGCCGCCGGCAAGCAGCTTGTCGAAAGTCTTGTTCTCGGCGGTCGGCAGGCTCAGCAAGGCAACGCCCTCGACATAGTAAGGCCGGGAAAAATTGACCAGCTGCGAGCGCTGGGCGCTCATGGTCATGAACTGGATGGTGATGTCGACCTTGTTGGTGGTCACGTTGGGGATGCGCTGTGCCGGATCCTGCATGACGAATTCGACCTTGGTCGGATCGTCGAAAAGGCCCTTGGCGAGAATGCGCCCCATGGTGATGTCCATGCCGACCAATTCGCCGGCATCGTTCTCGAAGTGCCAGGGTGCGTTGGTGCTGCCGGTACCGACGATCAGCTTGCCGCGATCGAGCACGGTGCGCAGCAGGCTGTCGGACGCTGCCTGGGCAGCGGCTTTCTGGGCATCGACGGTTGCCAGCACGCCAGCCGTGGCCAGCCCTGCCATTCCAAGTTTCAGAAAATCACGTCTTCCGGATGTGTCGTTCACGGCGACCTCCTTTCGTGTTGTGTTCCCCTTGTGCACAGGCAAGACACACGTCCGGTGATTTTGTCTCTTACAAGAGACGAGTGTATCCTGTACAAGACAGATATTAACACCGGGAATCGACAATGCAAGATGGCAATACCTCCGCGATTTCAGCCGACGAGAAAATCTCGGGCTCCCGTGAAAAGGGACTCAACCGGGTGCTCGAGATTCTGGAGTTTCTTCACACGACCCAGCGGGCGATCGGCATTGGCGACCTTGCCAAAGGGGTGAATGCACCCCGTTCGACGACCTATACGCTGGTGCGGTCGCTGGTCGATGCGGGCCTGCTGGAATTGGAAAGCGACGGCAATCGCGTCTATTTCGGCAAGAAGCTCTATCTCTATGGAATGGACTATGTGCGGGGCAACGACCTCCTCAGACGAGGGCGTCAGGAGGTCGACAATCTATCGCGCGAGACCGGCGAGACGTCCGAACTGTGCATGCTGCAGAGCGGTCGCTACACGATCGTCCACGCGAGCCCAGGCACCAGGCCTTTTCGCATCAGCTCTGCCACCGGCCTGCAGATACCGCTGCCCTGGACGGCCTCGGGGCGACTGCTTCTGGCGGGGTTGGACAGGGCTGAAATCGAAGCCATGGTGTCGGACGACGATCTCGTGCTGCCCGACGGTCGCAAACTGCGGCTTGACGATTTTGTCACTGACATCGCGAAGGCGCGAGTCGCCGGCTATTGCGTCACCTCGGGCCTGGTCGATGCCTATACGAAATGCCTTGCCGCGCCGGTCTTTTCGGCGCCGGGCAAGGTCGAGGCGACGATGTGCCTGGTGGTCCCCATCGACACGTCCGAGGAGCGGACCGGCGAGCTCATCGGCCTGCTGCGTGATCGTGCTGCGAGACTTTCGACCGCCGGATAGGCGCTCGAAAGCGTACGCGCCCTTCAGGCAATGATGTCGGGAATGATCTTGTCTTCCAGCGCCATCAGCCGGTCCTTGAGGAACAGCTTTTTCTTCTTCATGCGCTGGATCTGCAGTGGATCGCAGGCCATGGCGATCATCGCGTTGATGGCCGCATCGAAATCGGCGTGCTCCTGCTTCAGCCGGGAATATTCGAGCCGGATATCAGCCTGTTCCTGATCGGACATTATCTACCGTCTGCACGTCTGCGGCGCCCAAAAATGGGCCTGATTGGGCGGGGCCGGTGGGATTTTGCAACCGGCGCGCAGCCCATATCACATTTCACATTGTCGTGGAATGCTACCACGGATCATTCGACATCGCTGCCGGAAGGTGACACACTGTCATCATGCCGTCACAGAAGCGAACCTGCGGTGGACGCGCCATGACGGCTGCAATCGAGGAAACCATGAAAGGGAGAACCAATCATGTCTCTTGCATCCCATCTTGATGAGTTGCAGCGGAAACACGGCGACATCGAACGTGAAATCGATGACGCGATGAACCATCCATCGGTCGATGACCTCGAAATCGTGAATCTCAAGCGACGCAAGTTGGCACTCAAGGACGAGATTGAAAAACTCAGAGGGAAACCGACCACGCATTGATGCCCTCCTGACATAGCCGCTCACCGTCCGCGGCTTCTTTTCCCGGCGGGTGCCTTCCGCCGGCCTGGGAGGTTTTGATTTCCGGCACTGGGCCATCAGCCTGAGCCGGATTTCCACCCGGCTTAATTTCCGCTTCGGCCGTCGCCGGATTTCGCCAGATCATCGATTGTTTCTGGTCCTTGGCGGCGGGCCGATTCCGGCCAGTGGCGACCTGTCGCCATTGACAAGCCATCTTTGCTCATCCACCTCATGCCCGGACTTTAGCGCATCGCCCCGGGCGCCTCTGTGTGGGTCCAAGGGGACGTAAGGCGCTCCAGAGACAAAAGGCTGGCCGGCATGACCGGATATTTTTCCTCTCCTTTCCCTCGCCGCACCTCGGTCGGCGTCGATGTCGGCGGCGTGGTCGTCGGCGGCGGAGCGCCCATTGTCGTGCAGTCGATGACCAATACCGATACGGCCGATATCGACCGGACAGTTGCGCAAGTTGCAGCACTTCACCGGGCGGGCTCCGAGATCGTGCGCATCACCGTCGATCGCGACGAGAGCGCCGCCGCAGTGCCGCGCATTCATGAGCGGCTTCAGCGGCTTGGCATCGACGTGCCGCTGGTCGGCGATTTCCACTATATCGGCCACAAGCTTTTGGCAGACCATCCGGCCTGCGCCGAAACGCTGGCCAAATATCGCATCAACCCGGGCAATGTCGGATTCAAGGACAAGAAGGACCGGCAATTCGGGGCGATCGTCGAGATGGCGATCAGACACGACAAGCCGGTGCGCATCGGCGTCAACTGGGGGTCGCTCGATCAGGAACTGCTGACCCGGCTGATGGATGAGAACCAGGACAAGGGGTTTCCGCTGACGGCGCAGGAAGTGACTCGCGAGGCGATCGTGCAATCGGCGATCCTGTCGGCCGAGTTGGCGGAAGAGATCGGCCTTGGCCGCGAGAAAATCATCCTGTCGGCCAAGGTCAGCGGCGTGCAGGACCTGATCGCCGTCTATACCGAGCTCGCCACCCGCTCCAACCATGCGCTGCATCTCGGCCTCACCGAGGCAGGCATGGGCTCGAAAGGCATCGTGGCTTCGTCGGCTGCCATGGGCATCCTGCTCCAGCAAGGCATCGGGGATACCATCCGCATCTCGCTGACGCCGGAGCCGAACGGCGACCGCACACGCGAGGTGCAGGTGTCGCAGGAATTGCTGCAGACCATGGGGTTCAGGCAGTTCGTGCCGATCGTCGCCGCTTGCCCCGGCTGCGGCCGCACGACCTCCACCGTGTTCCAGGAACTCGCCCAGACCATACAGGCGGATCTGCGGAAAAACATGCCGGTGTGGCGCGAAAAATATCCCGGCGTCGAGAACCTCAAGGTCGCGGTGATGGGCTGCATCGTCAACGGTCCGGGCGAATCCAAGCATGCCGACATCGGCATTTCGCTGCCCGGCACTGGCGAGACGCCGACAGCGCCTGTCTTCATCGACGGCAAGAAGGCGGCTACGCTGCGCGGGCCCTCGATCGCGGCGGATTTCGAGAAAATGGTCGCCGACTATATCGAGCAACGGTTCGGCCGCGGCAAGGCCGCGGCCGAGTGAGCCCATGCCGAAACTCTACTCCGGCGGCCACCTGAAGGCGTCTGCTGCGCTTCCGGTGCTCACGGACCAAATGTCCGCTGCGCGCGTCGCCGGGGCGACCCCGAAGCCACCATCACCTAGCTCCCCGGAGCGACTTTCGGCACGGGCTCAGCGCTCGATGCAGCGTTTCCTCGGGGCTACGTTGGTTCTGCTTTGCGCCTTGGGTTGGTCGACGCTGGTTCAGGCGGATCCGCCGCAATCGGCCAAGCAACGGCTGATAGGCGAGGTCTGCAACCTGATCCAGGCGCATGCCGACCAGAATGGTCTGCCCAGGGATTTCTTCGCCCGGCTGATCTGGAAAGAAAGCCGTTTCGATCCCAACGCCGTCAGCCCGGTTGGCGCCGAAGGCATCGCCCAGTTCATGCCGGGCACCGCCAAGATGCGCGGGCTGGCCAATTCCTTCGACATCAACCAGGCGATCCCGGCATCGGCGAAATATCTCGCCGAAATGAAAACCGGCTACGGCAATCTCGGGCTGGCGGCTGCCGCCTACAATGCCGGCGAAAGCCGGGTGTCGCGCTGGCTCAGCTCCGGCGGCTTCCTGCCGATGGAGACCGAAAGCTATGTCTTCGACATCATGGGCGAGCCGGCCGACAAGTTCACCGACCGGGCCTATGCCGGAAAGATCGAGCCGCTCGACGCAAAGGCGGACTTTGACTACGCCTGCCGTAGGCTACCGGTGATCATGTCGCAGACGGTGGCGATGGCCTCGATCAACATAAAACCGTGGGGCATCCAGGTGGCCGGCAACTTCCGCCGCAGTGCCGCGATCAACCAGTGGCTGCGGGTAAGAAGCCGGTTCCCGGCCCTGCTCAGCGGGCATGATCCGGTGGTCAGCCGGGTGCGCACCCCGATCGGCCGGCGCGGCATCTACGCGGTCAGGATCGGTGTCGATGACCGTTCGGCCGCCAATGTCATCTGCCAGAAATTGCAAAGCATCGGCGGGGCGTGCGTGGTGGTTCGCAACCGGTAGCGACAAATGCGACGAATTTATTTCGAGCTCTCGTCGCGCGCCCATTCGACTGAGCAACGGCTCGGCAGTTGGCAGGGAGATCCTTATGTTGCGACATCGCCGGAAATCATCCCAGTCGGCCGGCTGCGTTGATCCTGCAAGCCAGCACCAAGGCCTGCCTCAAGCAATCTTTGCTGCCACCGTCTCGCTGAGCCAGGTGCCGATCTTGGTGCCGAGGCGGTCGGGTGAAACCGGCTTCGGCAGATAGTCGTCCATTCCGGCTTCGATGCACTTGTCGCGATCGCCCTTCAGCGCATGCGCGGTGACGCCGATGATCGGTATGTGGGTGCCCGTCGACACCTCTATCGTCCGGATGGCGCGGGTTGCTTCATAGCCGTTCATTTCCGGCATCGAGACGTCCATCAGGATCAGCTTGGGGCGTAGCGCCCGATACATCTCCACCGCCGTGCGGCCGTTGCCGGCGATGCGGTAGCTGAGCCCAAGGCCGTTGAGGATTTGGCCGAACACCAACTGGTTCACGTCGTTGTCCTCGGCAATGAGGATGTCGATCGGTCCGTTCGGCGTTGCCGATTCCGGCACCACCGCTACCGGCATCGCCGGGCCGCGGATGACAGTGAAGGCAGGTGGTGTCGCCGGGGGAGCCGGCACGATCGGTTCGCGGACGAACTGCGCCTTGCCGACCTGCGAGCGGGCCCTCTGGACGACCGAGATAACGGTGCCGAGCAGGACCGCGGAGCGGGCCGGCTTGGTCAGGTGCGCGGCGATGCCGAAGTCGATGATCATCTTGCCGAAATCGACTTGGTCGACCGAGGTCAGCAACACCACCGGGATGGAGGACAGCCTGCTGTCGGAGGCAATGGCTCTGGCGACGTCGGCGCCGTTCATGGCCGGCATCTGGTAGTCGAGGATGATGCAATCGACGGCGGCACCCAGCTGAAAGGCGCGATCGAGGAAGGCCAGGCCTACGGCGCCGCTTTCGGCGGCGGCACAATCGAAGCTCCAGCTTCTGAGCTGCTCGAGCAGGATTTCGCGGTTGACCGGATTGTCATCGATGACCAGCACACGCGCGCCGGTGACGTCGACCGGTACGATCTCGTCGCGAGCTGCGGCCTGATGCGCCGGCAGCGGCACCGCGAACCAGAACACCGAGCCGCGGCCGATCTCGCTCTCGACGCCGATCTTGCCTGCCATCAGGTCGACGAGGCGGGCGGCGATGGCAAGGCCGAGGCCGGTCCCCTCGTGGCGGCGGGTCGACGAACCGTCGACCTGGGCGAATTTTTCGAACACGTTCTGCAGTTTCTCGGCTGGTATGCCGATGCCGGTGTCCTCGACGCGAACCTTAAGCTGGACCACGTCGTTGACGATCTCGCCGCCGACATCGATCAGCACGTGACCCTTTTCGGTGAACTTCACCGCGTTGCCGAGCAGGTTTGTGACGATCTGCCGAAACCGGCCGGCGTCGCCGACGACATGGGCCGGCAGCCGCGGGTCGACACGCACGATCAATTCGAGGTTCTTTTCGGCGACGCGCGCCGATACCAGCGTCGCCACATCCTCGACCGCTTCGGAGAGACGGAAGGGAGCGGGGTCGAGGGTGAGTTGCCCGGCATTGATCTTCGAGAAATCGAGGATATCGTTGATGATGGTGAGCAGTGCATTGCCGGATTTGACGATGACGTCGGTGAAGGTCTTTTGGCGCGCGGTCAGATCGGTCTTGGCCAGCAGTTCTGCCATACCGAGCACACCGTTCATCGGCGTACGGATTTCATGGCTCATATTGGCCAGGAATTCCGACTTGGCGCGGTCGGCGGCCTCGGCCTTGAACAGGGATTCTGCGGATTCGGCAAAGGCGCGGCGGATTGCCACTTCCATCGGGCGAAAAATCCAGAAGGCGACGATGGCAAGGGCCGCGAACAGGATGGCGCTTGCCCACAGCAGCACCCTGTCGCTGGAGGCGTCCGCCAGATGGCGCTCATCATCCATGGCGGTGCGGACGCGGACCAGCATGGGCTGGGCGAACAGGTCGTTCTGGTTGCGGATTTCGCGATAGCTCCACTCATCGACTTTCTGCGCCACCGACATCAGGTTGAAGTTGCGCACCATGTCGCGCGGCGACCAGAACAGATCGCCATTGACGGAAGCCGATTGGAGCTCGTTGGCAGTCTTGGTCGACAGCCGCGGCTTGATCGCCGCAAGCTGCGCGGTCAGCGACTCGATCTCGCCGGTCAGGCGTTCCGAATGGCCGCGCGCCGATGAGGTCAGCGCATCGCGTGTCTCCGCCCGCCAGGCGGTGCCGGTCGTCTCGGCAAAGCTGGTCGCGTTGCGCAGGTCGCGGGTGAAGACGACGAGGTTGCTGCTCAGCGCATCGATGTCACGGCGAAAGGAATTGACACGATCAAGCGCAACCACGATTGCCACGGAAGCCAGCGCGAAGATCAGCAACCCTGAAATATAGCGAATCCGGACTGACCGGATGAAGGACGAATATTCCGGCATGCGCGACCCCAACACATACGCACCATTTTAATGGTCGGGATTACGCTTCATTTACATTAAAATTTCGTGTGGATAGCCGAGCCACGCGAACAGCCGGATGGATGACAGCTTTGACCTGACAATCCTTGCGCAACGAAAGCCTGTCGCGTCTGGACGGATTCAGACGATCCGCTTCAGGTCTTCGTTTTGATGCATGTCGTTCTCCCAAAACCGAGCAGACTTTTGAGCGACATGCATCAGGCTGCCGTCACGACGAGGGCGTGGATGCGGCCACTCACCGGACCTTCCCCGAACCGTTTCCCCATGGCATTTGCAACGTGTCGCGTCGCCTCCTCCAGCGAGCCGCCGCGCGCCTCGATCTCGGCACGCAGAAGTGTGCCCTGGCAATAGGCCGCGGCCGCGTCATGCGGCGACGGAGCGGCACTCACGGCACCCAGAGCCTCGATGCTGACATCGTGGAAGCCTGCCGCATGCACGTCGGCGCGGATGGCGTCCGCATTGTGATAGCCGTGCGGCGTTCTCGCCAAGAAGCGAGGCGGATCGGCGGGGAAGAGAGTGCCGAGCGCTCGCGTCACTTCTTCGGCGAACTCGTTCTCTTCGATGGCGCTCCAGACGTTGAACACGAAATGCCCGCCCGGCCGCATCACCCGCCGGGCTTGTCCATAGGCGGCCACCCGATCGGGGAAGAACATCGCGCCAAATTGGCAGACCACGGCGTCGAACCATGCGTTCTCGAAGGGCAGCGCCTGGGCGTCGGCCTGTTGCCAGGTGATACGAGGATCGTCCGCCATCCGCGTGCGCGCGTGGTCGAGCATGGGCTGGTTAAGGTCGGTCGCAATTATGCGTGTCGGCGCCGGCAGCTTTGCTGCGAGTGCACGTGTCACCACACCGGTGCCTGCCGCCACTTCGAGCACCGATTGTGGTTCGAGCTTGGCCACCCGCTCCGCCAGATCCCGAGCATAGGGCTCGAAGATCAGCGGCACCATTGCCCGGTCGTAGACTTCGGGAATGGAACCGGCGAACAGCGTGTCGGTTGTCGACATGGCATCTCTCCAACTGTGTCCGCACCGCGTCGTGGCCGTGTGGATGGCAAAGCCGTACCGATCCTCTGCTTTGGCAGGCTTCCGCTCAAGCTCTATTTCTGAATGGGGTGGCGGAGGACGAGCGGCCTAAATCGGCCCGATGTCCTGGTTTGACCAAACCTCAGCTGTTCCGAGCCGCCACGAACGTCGCTGCTTCCCTCAGGAGCTTGGCGCCGTCGCCATAGGGCTCAAGCAGTGCATGGGCCTGTTCGACGAGGCCGTGAAGCTGGCTGCGTGCCCAATTCGCACCGTGCAGCGCCACCAGCGTCGCCTTGCCGGCGGCGGCGTCCTTGCCGGTCGCCTTGCCCATCTGGCTGGCATCGGCGGTCAGGTCGAGCAAGTCGTCGGCGAGCTGGAAGGCAAGTCCGATCGCGGAGCCGAATTCGGCCAGCCGCTCACAGTCCTCGGCGGGAGCGCCGGCAATGAGTGCGCCGGCCTCGCAGGCAAAGCGGATCAGCGCGCCGGTCTTCATCGCCTGCAGCCGGATGATGCCGGCCTCGTCCGGCGGCGTCTGTTCAGCTTCGAGGTCGAGCTTCTGGCCACCGACCATGCCGCCAGCCCCGGCCCCGCGGGCCAGCGCGAGCACCAGTGCTATCCGCCGCTCCGCCGGCAGAGCGGTCGCCTCGCTGGCGATGATGTCGAAGGCAAGCGTCAGCAAGGCGTCGCCAGCCAGGATGGCGGTGGCCTCGTCGAAGGCCTTGTGCACCGTCGGCTGGCCACGCCGCAGATCATCGTCGTCCATGGCCGGCAGATCGTCGTGGATCAGCGAATAGCAATGCACGCATTCAAGCGCTGCAGCGACGCGCAGTGCCGCCTCGCCGTCAGCGGAAAAAAGTGCCGCACTTTCCATCACCAGGAAAGGGCGCAAGCGCTTGCCACCATTCAGCACGCCGTGGCGCATCGCCGCCATCAAGCGCTCAGGCCGGGCGATCTCGCCCGAAAGCGCGCGGTCGTCGAGCAACTGCCGCAGCAGCACCTCGACGGCGGCTGCCCGCCTGATGAGCGCCATTTCGAACGCCATTTCGTCGTCACTCGTCATGATCGGGACCGGTAGCCGACACTCAGACGTTGCGCAAGAAGCCAAGCGCCATTATGCCGGGGGCAGGGAGAGCACGGGTTGGGCGGCTTGGCGGAACCGATCGTCGATCATGAAACCGAAAAGCTGGACATGGCGACGAGATCGCGAGGCGTGAACCGCCGCAGTCTCAAACGCTGGGTCCGGCGCGGTATCACCGTGGCCGCGGTGCTGGCGCTTATTCCAACGCTGCTGACGGTCCTGTACCTGCCGTCGTTCGTGCATCCGGTCTCGATGCTGATGTTCAAGGACCTGGCGACATTCTCGGGCTATGAGCGCCGCTGGGCGTCGATCGACGACGTGGCGCCGGTGCTGGCCAATTCCGTCATCATGTCGGAGGATGGGCAGTTCTGCTTCCATCGCGGTGTCGATCTCGGCGAATTGCGGGGCGTCGTCGACGACGCGCTGGCCGGCGAAGCAACGCGCGGCGCTTCGACCATCACCATGCAGACGGTGAAGAACCTCTTCCTCTGGTCGCGGCCGCTGGGTTCGGTGCGCAAAGTGTTCGAGCTGCCGCTGGCCGTCTATTTCGACGCCGTGATGTCGAAACGGCGCATCATGGAAATCTATCTCAACATCGCCGAATGGGGGCCGGGCATCTACGGTATCGAGGCTGCGGCACAGCATCATTTTGGCGTTTCGGCAAAACAGCTGTCGCGGCGGCAGGCCGCGCTGCTCGCCGTCTCCTTGCCCAATCCGATTGCCCGCAACCCGGCCAAACCCGGACCTGGCCTGAGAAGGCTTGCCAATTTGATCGAGCGGCGCGCCGGCCGCTCCGGCGCCTATGTCGGTTGCCTCCGCTAGCCAACTCAAAAAAATTCGCTCCAGTGCTGGCCAAAACGGCACAGGGCGTGTATAGGCACCCGACTTTCTCAGATTCCGGCCCCGACATGGCCCTTTCACGAGGGCAGGCGGGGCTTTTTGACCATGTAGTGGAGCATATCCATGGCCGTTCCGAAACGAAAAACCTCTCCGTCCAAGCGCGGCATGCGCCGCTCGGCTGACGCACTCAAGGCCCCGACCTATGTCGAGGACAAGAATTCCGGCGAAATGCGCCGTCCGCACCACATCGACCTGAAGACCGGCATGTATCGCGGTCGCCAGGTGTTGACGCCCAAGGAAAGCTGAGACCAGCTTTTTCGAAGTTTTGAATTAAAAAAGGACCGGCCACTGGCCGGTCCTTTTTGCGTTTGGCGGCCGGGAGCGCGCATTGCGAAGTGTGGGCGGCAATCGCCTGGATAGCCGGGGAACCGGCTGACATGCTTGTTGCGTGCGGTCTTCGACCCCGTGTTCGGCGCTGCCACCGAAACATCTTGACGGCGTGCCTGTGGCGCATTCTACAAGGGATTGCCCCCACATGGAGACGCCAGATGTTCGGTGCCATTCCGCTGCTGATCGTGCCTTTCGTGCTCTACAACCTCGGACTTCTGGGAATATTCGGCAGCGGTGACGATCCGTGGGCGAGCGAGGTCTTCTCCTTCAGCATGATGTCGGGCGGAGTGTTCTCGATGACGCTGGGCGACCTGATGGTGCTGCTCGGGCTGATCTTCCTTTTCCTAGAAATGGCGAAGTCGGCGCGCACGACCAATGCCTCGATCATGGACCACCTTCTGTCGACGCTGGTCTTCGTGGCCTTCCTGGTCGAATTCCTGCTGGTGAAGGGCGCCGCCCATTCCGTCTTCTTCACGCTGATGGTCATCGCGCTGTTCGATGTGCTGGCCGGATTCGCGGTGTCGATGCGGTCGGCGAGCCGGGACATCAATTTGAATTAGGCCGCATTGACATTCGGGTAATGCCGGCCTGACCTGAATCTCAACACAGCCTCGCCTCAATGTCGAAGGCTGCTCAGCCCGGATCGGCGGTGAAACCGGCTGCCTCGATGCCGGCGATCGCCGCGGCCTCGTCATTGTCCGACGTGTCGCCGGAAATGCCGACGGCGCCGATGATGGCACCGGCCTTGTCGCGGATCAGCACGCCGCCCACGACCGGCAGCACGCGCCCGCCCGAGACGTCCGAGATGCCGGCGACGAGATGCGGGCGCTCCTTGGCGAAGGCCTCGACTTTGCGCGAGCCCATGCCGATGGCGAGCGCGCCATAAGCCTTGCCGGCCGACATTTGCGGGCGCAGAAACGAGGCGCCGTCCTGGCGTTGGAAGGCGACCAGATGTCCGCCGGCATCAAGCACCGAGACGCCGAGCGGCTTGAGCTTGAGATCGGCGCCTTTGGCAAAGGCGGCGTCGATGATTTGCCTGGCTTTTTCGAGCGGCAGTGCGGTCATGGCAGTCTCCAGTTTGAAACGCGTCGATCATTGAACGTCAGCGGGCGAGATAACATCCCCGTTTCGGTTGAAATTGCTTCGCGCAAAAAAGGCGGGAGGGAAGCGGCTTTCACCGACACCATCCGGACTGGCGTAGCGTTTGGGGTTCCGGGCGCGGCTGCTATTTTTTCTTGGCGCGGGCCGGTTTCTTGACGGGCGCCGCCGGTGCATTGGCAAGATCTTCCGCTTCCTTGGCAAGACGGAGCGCCCGCAGCTTGTTGGTCTTGGCCTGGCGGGCGTCGCTCTCGGCGACGTATTCGGCCATCGCCTTCTGGCGCACGGTTACTGCCTCTTCCTGCTTCTTGAAACGCAGGTCGGCGCGCGCGCGGGCAGCATCCCGAGGATTCTCAACCAAGAGCTTTATCCAATCCCGTGACTGTTAATTTTCCGCCTATTGTAGCAGAGCCGGCTCGAAAACGGGAAAATAAGTTGGTCAAGGGGCCGGGCTGGCGGCGAGCGCCTTGCTGGCAACCACCGCCTCATAGGCGGCCTGCAAGGTCGCGCGGACAGAAGGACCAGAAGCGGTATCGAGCGGCATGCCGAGATGTTCGTGGCGCAACTCGTCCATGAACTTGTCCCACATCGGCTGTCCGCCCTTTTCCAGCAGTTCGGCACGGATCGAGAGTTCTACACTGACCGGCAGCCAGACGCGGCCCCAGGCACCGAGATGGGCAAGGATCGGCACCAGCGTGATTGCCATCTCGGTCAGGCTGTAGATGGCCTTCTGCTTGTGCGAAGGGTCGTCGGCCTTGGTCAGCATACCCAATTCCATCAGGCGCTTCAGCCGGTCGGCGAGTATGTTGGAAGCGATGCCTTCCATCGACCCGTTGAGCAACTCGCGAAAATGGCGTCTGCCGCCAAAGATCATGTCGCGGAGGATGATCAGGCTCCAGCGGTCGCCGAACACTTCCAGCGATAGGTTGATCGGGCATCCGGATCGGCGATCAATGCTCATGGATATTTTCTCCATAACCGGTTGCAATATCATATCAGTTTAATTATCGTTCAACCGATTGCAAAACGCAATCAGTATTATGGAGTAGGAGATCGCGCCGTGACGTCCATCGAACGACCCGAGATCATATCCGAAGCCTTTGGCGATCCGGCGAACCCGCCGCTGTTGCTGATCATGGGCGCGATGGCCTCCATGCTGTGGTGGCCGGAGCAGTTGTGCCGGAAGCTGGCCTACTCCGGCCTGTTCGTGATCCGCTATGACAATCGCGATACCGGCCGTTCGACCAAATATCGACCGGGCGAGCCGCCCTACAGTTTCGACGACATGGCGGACGATGCGATGCAGGTTCTCGACGAGCGCGGCATCGACAAGGCGCATGTCGCCGGCATGTCGATGGGCGGCATGATCGCTCAGCTTGTGGCGCTCAAGCATCCGTCCCGCGTCGCATCGCTGACCGTGATCAGCAGCTCGCCGCTCGGGCTCGACACGTCGCATCTGCCGCAAACCAGTGATGCCTATTCCGAGCATTCAGCCGAGGGAGCCAAGGTCGATTGGTCGGACCGTGACCAGGTCGTCGATTTCATCGTCAGGGGTGCCCGGGCGATCGCCAGCACCGCTCACCCATTCGACGAGGTTCGGACGAGAACGTTCGTCGAGCAGGATTACGACCGTTCAGGCGGCTATCTGAGCGCGACCAACCATTTCATGCTCGGGGGTGGCGATGCATGGAAGGGTCGGCTGCACGAGATGATGGCGCCGTTGCTGGTCATCCATGGCACGGCGGATCCGATCTTCCCGGTGCAGCATGGCGAGGCGCTGGCCAAGGCTGTGCCCGGCGCGAAAATCATTCGCATCGAAGGCGGCGGCCATGAGCTGCATCCGGACGACTGGACGGAGATATCCGCGGCCATCGTCGCTCACATCCAGGCCAATTAATCGGCGAGTCTTGACGGATGAGTAAATGCTTCATCGTTTACCCTTGGCAAGCAGAACAGCGCCAGCCATCGACAAACCACGAGACAGACGAGCAAAAGATGTCCCTCACGCTTCATTTCCATCCGCTGGCCTCCTTCTGCTGGAAACCGTTGATCGCGCTCTATGAGAACGCCACGCCGTTTACGCCTGATATCGTCGATCTTGGCGATGCCGAGTCGCGCGCGGCCTTCCTGAGGATTTCGCCGACCGGCAAGATGCCGGCGCTGCGCGACGATGCGCGCGACCGCACGGTGCTGGAATCGACCATCGTCATCGAATATCTGGCCGCGCACTATCCGGGGCCGGTTGCCCTCGTTCCAGCCGACGTCGACCTGGCGCTGGCAGTCCGCCAGGCCGACCGCTTTTATGATTTTTATGTGCAGGAGCCTATGCAGAAGATCGTCGGCGACCGGTTGCGGCCGCAGGACAAGACCGATCCGTTCGGCGTCGAGCAGGCCCGCGCTCAGCTGCGCAACTCCTACGCCATCATCGAAGAGGACATGCGCTCGAAGAGCTGGGCGATGGGCGACGCCTTCACCATGGCCGATTGCGCGGCCTCCCCCGCGCTGTTCTATGCAAACAAGGTCGAGCCGTTCGGCGACAACTACCCGGCCGTGAAGCGCTATCACGACCGGCTGCTGCAGCGGCCATCGTTCGCCCGGGTGATCGAGGAGGCCCAGCCCTACTTCAAGTTCTTCCCCTATAACAACGGCTGATCGCGATGCTGCACGATCCCGCCCAGCTCGGCTGGATGGTCCAGGCACTCGCCGACCCGGCGCGGCGGAAGATGGTCGATCGGCTGTCGCGCGGGCCTGCTTCGGTCAGCCACCTGCCGCGAGCTGGTCAGTTTTCCCAGAATTGATCGAGCCAGATGTTGAGTTTGAGGAAGCCGGTATTGCTCACGGCATAGACGCGTCTTGTCCCTTCCGGCTTGGCATTGACCAGGCCGGCATCGAGCAGCACTTTCAGATGTTGCGACACGGCTGGACGTGAGACCGGCAAGCCGGCAGCCAGTTCGGTGACGGTTTTGGGGCCGCGGCGAAGTTCTTCCAGAAGATGGCGCCGGTTGGGATCGGCAATCGCCATGAAGGCGTCGGAAAACATCATGCCTTATTTGTGGGGCAAAGCCTTTCGAATCTCAACCGTCTGCTTCTGCTTTTCTTCTGGGATCAAGCCGCAATGCTTCCGGCGTCACCGAACGGTCGGCCGGCTGCGTCTTGAAGGCATCACGATCGCCGATCGGCACCGGGGCGCGGCGGCTGATGCGCAGCAGCGTATAGCCAGCCAGGCAGAGATGCGCGAAGGCGGTCGCCAGGAACAGCCCTTCCGGGCGCATCCAGCCCATCAGGGCAGCGGCCAGCAAGGGGCCGATCATCGTGCCGAAGCCGTAGAGCAGCAACAGGCCGCCCGACACCTTGACGAAATCCTCGGAGCGCGCGTGATCGTTGGCATGCGCCACAGCGATCGAATAGAGCGTATAGGCGAAGGCACCGTAGGCTGCGGTGAAGACGATGACGAAGACGCCGGAGCGTGGCTCGAACAGGAAGATCATGAGCGCGAACAAGGCCGCGCCGAAAGCCGCCCCCGCCAGCACGAAACGCCTGTCGGTCTTGTCGGACAGGCGCCCGGCCGGAAGCTGCATGGCGGCACCGGCAACGACCACAAGGCTCATCATCAGGGCGATCTCGGCGGTGGAAATGCCGATGCGGGCGCCATAGACCGCGCCTAGCGTGCCCCAGGCACCGTTGGCGATGCCGATCAACACGCATGCGACCGCCGAAACCGGCGAGTTGACATAAAGGCCTTTGACGTCGAGCGAGACATCCTGCAGCGGCTTGGGGTGGGAGGCGCTCGAAACCGCGGTCGGAATGAGCGACAGGCAAAACAGGATGCCCGTGATCATGAACAGCGACGCCGATTTCACGTCGCCGCCGGCGACGATCATCTGCCCGCCCATGATCGAGGCATAGGTGACCATCATGTAAAGGCCGAAGACGGTGCCGCGATTCTCGTTGCTGGCCTTCTCGTTCAGCCAGCTTTCGATGACCATGAAGGCGCCGGCCATGGTGAAGCCGGTGAAGGCGCGCAGCAGGATCCAGACATATTCGTCGATGATCAGACCGGTGAGCAGCGCCACGATGGCGCCCGACGCGGCAAAGGCGCCGAAGGCGCGCACGTGGCCCGCGCGGCGCACGATGCGCGGCGCAAAGAAGCAACCGGTGACGAAGCCGCCGGCCCAGGCCGTGCCCATCAGACCGAGCGATGCTGTCGAGAAGCCTTCCAGCTGACCGCGCAGGGGCAGCAACAGCCCATGCAATCCAGAAGCCGCCAGCAGGAAGGCGGTGCCGCGAAGCAGTGAGAGGATCGGGCGGTAGGTTGCGAACATTGTTTGATCCGGCTCGTGTTTGACAGGGCGCAGGGTCTGGAGACAGCCGCTTTCGGGCTTTTCGGCGGCGGACTTTCGCCGGCGCTTCTATCCGCGGCGGAACAGCGCCTCGGCAGCCGATTTGGTGGTGTCCTTGGCCTTGAGCTCAGCTTCCAGCCTGGCGATCTCGTCTCGCAGGATGCCGATGCGCTCCGACAATTCACCGACGGAAAGCAGTGACAGGTCCTGCCCGATCTCGTGCGGGCGCGCCTTCTTGGGTTCGTCGTCGAAGATCGCCATCGTCGCTCCTCCCTGATTTGGCCATTTGCCTGATTTGGCAATCAGCATACATAGGGCAGGGGCGTCGATGCAAACAGCCGATCGGATAACGGCGAGGAAAGACGGGAAATCTCATGGCGAGCGGACAGAAAATTCCCGCAAGAATGACGGCCATTGCGATCTCGGAGCCGGGTGGCCCAAGGGTGCTGAAGCCGGAAACGCGCGACGTGCCGCAGCCCGGTCCCGGCGAGATACTGATCAAGGTGCATGCCGCCGGCGTCAACCGGCCCGATATCCAGCAGCGCAAGGGCGCCTATCCGCCGCCGCCCGGCGCGTCGGACCTGCCGGGCCTCGAGGCGTCGGGCGAAGTGGCGGCCGTTGGCGACGACACATCGCGCTGGCGTATTGGCGACCGCGTCTGTGGGCTCACACCCGGTGGCGCCTATGCCGAATATGTCAAGGTTCATGCCGGCAGCGTGCTGCCGCTGCCGGCCGGCTTCACCCACACCGAAGCGGCGGCAGTGCCGGAAAATTATTTTACCGTCTGGCACAATGTGTTCGAGCGTGGCGGCCTGAAGAGCGGCGAGACGCTGCTCGTCCATGGCGGCTCCTCTGGCATCGGCACCACGGCAATCCAGCTTGCCTCGGCCTTCGGCGCCTATGTCATCACCACCGCCGGCAGCAAGGAGAAATGCGATGCCTGCCTGAAGCTCGGCGCCGATCGCGCGATCAACTATCGCGAGGAGGATTTCGTCACTGCGGTGAAAGAGGCGACGGACGGCAAGGGCGCCAATGTCATCCTCGACATGGTCGGCGGCGACTATGTGGCGCGCAACTACGAAGCCGCAGCGGTCGAAGGCCGTATCGTCCAGATTGCCGTGCAGGCCGGCGCGGTGGCGAGCGCCGATTTCTCGAAGATCATGGTCAAACGGCTCGTCCACACCGGCTCGACGCTGAGGCCTCGCACCGTCGAGTTCAAGGCGGCGATCGCGGCGGCACTGGAAGCGCAGGTGTGGCCGCTGCTCGGTACGCGCAAGATCGCTCCCGTGATGGACATGATCTTCCCGCTCAGCGAAGCCTGGCGGGCTCATGAGCGCATGGAAGACGGCGAGAATATCGGCAAGATCGTGCTCGACGTCGGCTAGGCCGGCATCACTTGAATCCGGATATGTCCTGGGCGTGCGCCTCACTGCCTACAAGATGAACAGTTGTTTAATGCTGCAATGCACCATTTGCATCATTGCTATGCAAAATCGGCCATTCAAGTCCTCATCGATGATGCCTATTTGAGCATCATCAAAACGAACACTGATTTGGAGGACTACCATGAACCCGATCCGCGCTTACCGTAACTGGCGTATGTACACCGAGACCGTCCGCGAACTGAATCGCCTCAACGCACGTCAGCTCAGCGACCTCGGCATCAACCGAGGCGACATCGAAAAGATCGCCCGCAGGGCCATCTAACGTCGAGCGTGACCTGCGAAGGTCACGCCTGGCAAGCCAGAGCCGCATCAGACGGGTTTTCCGTCGCGGTTCCGAGCCCGCTGGACGCAGTCCGGCGGGTTTTGTCGTTTTGGGCGCAGTTTCGCTCTCGGCAATGGCGGGAGCGCCATCCAGTCATTGCTTCCAAAAACATTGCGAAACAACAATGGAACGGTTATACAGGCCGCGAATTTCCCATTTTGGTGGCTCTAAACCACCGCCCGCGCGGGAACGCGGGCGAACGAGAAGGATTTTTAAATGGCCAATACGCTGCTGATGCCCAAGGCGACCGCCGTCTGGCTGGTCGACAATACCGCGCTTTCCTTCGAGCAGATCGCGCAGTTCTGCGGGCTGCATCCGCTCGAGGTCAAGGCGATCGCCGACGGCGAATCGGCGCAAGGCATCAAGGGCATGGATCCGATCATGACCGGCCAGCTGACCCGCGACGAGATCGCACGCGCCGAGAAAGACCCGAACCAGCGCCTCAAGCTTTCGGACCCCAAGGTGCGGGTGCCCGAATCCAAGCGCAAGGGTCCGCGCTACACGCCGCTTTCGAAGCGCCAGGACCGGCCAAATGCCATTCTCTGGCTGGTTCGCAACCATCCCGAGCTCAAGGACGCGCAGATCTCGCGCCTCGTCGGCACCACCAAGTCGACGATCGAGCAGATCCGCGAGCGCAAGCACTGGAACTCGGCCAATCTGCAGCCGATGGACCCGGTGACGCTGGGCCTTGCCTCGCAGATCGACCTCGACATGGAAGTCAATCGCGCCTCGCGCGGTCGCGAGCAGGCGCAGCCGGCCGGTGACACGCTGCTGCCGGCGGCCTTGACCGAGCGGCTGGTGCCGGCTCCCGAGAAGCCGAAGGACGAGGATGCCGAACTCGACGCCAACGCCGTGTTCGCCAAGCTCTCGGCCTTGAAGTCGAAGAAAACGGACAACGACGACGAGGAGTGAGATTTCGACACTCTCCGCAAAAAAGCCCGCTTTCAAGCGGGCTTTTTTGTTACGTGCGCCGGGCCTCAGCTCCGCGCGGCGCGGTCCGGCGCCATGCCATAATCCTCGCTGCGCTCGACCGCCCGATAGAAGTCGGCAAGCTGCTTGCCGCGCTCCGGCTTGAAGATGCGGCCAGCGATGACCACCGATGCAATACGATCGATGCGGAAGGCGCGGAAGTCGTCGCGCATCTCGCACCAGGCGACCAGCGTCCACACCTTGCCCCAGAACCACAGGCCGAGCGGGCGGATATCGCGGGCCGTGCCGCGGCCTGCCTCGTCCGAATAGTCGATGGTCAGCACCTGGCGTTTTTCGACCGCACGCTCGATCAGATCGATCGCCTCACGCGCGGCGTCGCTGACCACCCACATCGGCGTGTGGATCTCGGTGCGGGCGATGCGGTCCTTTTCGGCATCGGGCAGTACCGCGCCGATCTTCACCAGCGCTTCGTCGGCGGCGCGCGCCATGGCAGCACCGCCAAAGGCGCGCACCATGCGGGCGCCCGCAACCAGCGCGACGATCTCGTCACGCGTGAACATCAGCGGTGGAAGGTCGAAACCCTCCCTCATCATGTAGCCAACGCCGGCCTCGCCATCGATCGGCACTCCGGTCGACTGCAGGTCGGCAATGTCGCGATAGATGGTTCGCTCGGAAACCTCGAGCCACGTGCCGAGCTTCTGGGCGGTGACCAGACGGCCACCGCGCAGATGCTGCACGATCTGAAAGAGCCTGTCGGCGCGGCGCATCGTTTGCTTCCCCAATGTTGTTCCCATGCATGCCGTGGCTCCCGGACCGGATCCACTTCCAGATGACATGCATTACGGCTTCAGCCCTTCGCACTTGCGCTGCATGGCGACGAATTCCGCGCCGAAGGACAGTTTACTCGTTGTGTATCAAGCACGCGCCAGAAAGGGGCGATGTCGCTCAGCGCCATGCCGCGCTCAAGGTCCTCATTGGCGGCATCGGCAATCGTGCGCAGATGATAGCCTATGGTAACCGGACATGTCACTTCGGCGCCATGCTCGATGGCGAGCGCCGTGCGCAGCGGACGCACGTCCATCTCGACGCCTTCCGGAATTGAGCGGATGAAATCATCGACCTGCTGGACCGTCGGCATCAGCATAGGCTGACCTTCGATGACATCGGGCATCGTGCGCGGCCTCGGCTTCACGATGTTGATGCCTGGTGTGTTCAGTCTGTCGTTCCAACTCTTCATCGATCGTCCTTTCGACCGCCGATGCACAGGGTCTGAAGCTTGCACCATTGCACGCCCCCTCCTGACAGCATGCTGTCAGGAGGATTCAGCATACTCCTTGGCGTAAAGTGTCCGCATCTGCGCGAGATCGCTGCCTCTTTCCGGATAAAGCGACTTCAGAAAGGCAAGCGCGAAAGTGCCCGGCGCCGAGCCCGGTGCGGAAACGACTTTGCCGTCAGCCACAGCATGCGGCACGTCCTGATAGAGGCTGGCGCCGGCATAGCCGGCTTGATGACCATTGATCCAGTCGCGACCATTGCTGGTGTGCCTGGCCTTCTCGAACAGGCCGGCGCGCGCCAGCGCCAAAGTGCCGGCGCAGATGCCGCCGACCACGCCGCCGCGCGATGCAACAGCGTTGAGCAGGTCAGCAACATCCGGCGGTGCCTTGCCGGCCCATTCGTCGGAGCCGATTACGGCAATGGCGTCGAGATCGGAATTCTCATCGGCTTTTGCCGAGCGATCGGGCGTTAGCCGAAAGCCGCTGATCCCGGTCACCGGCTTGCCGTCAGGCGTCAGCGACACGGCCCGGGCGCCGAACCATTCGACCGCCGAGGCCGCCAGCAGCCCATACTCCCAGTCGGCAAAACCTTCGATGAAAAGGAAGCCGATCGTCTTCTGTTCGGGCATAAGCTCACTCCCATCCCTCACGCGCCGGACTTGTTATCTGGGCGTTGCGGAGCCCACATCCAACCGCAGCGTCGAAAAATTCGTCTCACTCAATTGCCGCGAAAGCGACGGTCGGCATACATGTCCGGCCAGCCGATATCCTTGCGAATGTCTGATGGCAGCGAGTTCATGAGCCGCCGGGTGCGGATCTCGTTGCGCATCGTCCGGATCTTGCCGACATAGTGCTGCATACCGCGCAAAATGGTAAAACCGTTCATGGCTGGTCTCCTCTCTTCTGATGAAGACACTATCGCACACCCCTCCTGACAGCAGTCTGTCAGGAGGGTGGCAGGGCGGCGACGATAATTCCGACTGGTGCGTTTGCCAGCAAGGGGTCTTCTTTCACCGACGTCAAACCGTGATGCGCACAGGCTTTCCACATCCCGATTGTTCACTGCAACGACGCTGGTCAAGGTCCGTTGTTCAGCTTCCGGCGACGGACTGTCGGAATGCGCGGCCTTCAGCGACGTGGCCGCAGTTCTGATATGAGAGGAGAAAATTCTTCCCCAAAAACAGGGAGACGACCATGAGCTTGCAACTGACAGGTATCCACCATTTGACCGCCATCACCGCCAATGCGCCGGGCAATCTTCACTTCTACACAAAGGTGCTGGGTCTGCGGCTGGTCTAGAAGACCGTGAACCAGGACGACACCTCGGCCTACCACCTCTTCTATGCCGATGGCGAAGCCACACCGGGCACCGATCTCACCTTCTTCGACTGGCCGGTCGGACGCGAGAAGCGCGGCACGCACAGCATTGCGCGGACCAGCCTCAGGGTCGGCAGCCAAGAGAGCCTTGGCTGGTGGAAGCAGCACTTGGCAGGCGAAGGCATTGTGACGGGAGAGATCGCCGAGATCGGCTACCCGAGTCTGGATTTCGAAGACCCCGAAGGCCAGCGCCTTCGGCTCGTGAGCGACGACGGCAAAGGCGACAGTCATCCCTGGGCGCAGAGCCCGGTGCCGGCCGAGCACCAGATCCGCGGGCTCGGGCCGATCGTCATCAGCGTCCCTGATATCACCAACACCGAGGCAGTCGTGACCAAGGTTATGAACATGCGCAAGGCGCGCGAGTACGCGTCGCCGGAGGGTCAGGTTCACGTCTTCGAAATGGGTGAGGGCGGGCCTGCGGCGGAGTTGCATATTCTGTTGCAGCCGGGGTTGGCGCCGGCACGGCAAGGTGCGGGTGCGGTCCACCATGTCGCCTTCCGGGCGCCGGACCAGGAGACGCTGCATCAATGGACCGCGCGGCTGGCCGAATTCCGGCTGCCGTCGAGCGGCGAGGTCGAGCGCTATTACTTCCGCTCGCTCTATTTCCGCGAGCCGAACGGCATCCTGTTCGAAATCGCCACAGACGGGCCGGGATTCACTGCCGACGAGCCGCTGGAAACGCTGGGTGAAAGCCTCGCCTTGCCGCCGTTCCTCGAAGCGAAACGCGCCTCGATCGAGGCCGGCCTCAAGCCGCTGAAGTAGGTCGCTCGCCGGTCAATGGCGGGCGCCGCATTCTGGTTCGGGATCGCGGCGCCTGTTGTTCTCGGGTAAGGAACGAGGCGCTTTGACAGCCGGCCGCGTTGCTGGTCAAAGGCGGCATGTCGAAACTCCTCGCGCTCGTCATTGTTGGTATCATGGTCATTCAGCTGATCAAGCCGCTCGGCTGGCCGGGACTGAAACGGCGCAGCGACTTCTGGAAGCTGGCGCTGCTGGCAATGGCCGCGATTTCGATAACGGCCGTGCTTGGGCACTGGGCATAGCCCTCGCCTGCCGGGCGGCCGCGTCAACCTTCAGCCGCCAAGCACCGGGTCGACGAGATGCTCGGCCCAGGCGCGGTAGCCTGCTTCCGAGGCGTGAAAGCCGTCTGAGGCAAAGCCGGCCTCGGGATTGGCGATGGGCAGGCGCGACGCCGGCACCGCGCCGCGCTCCAGGCAGAGGCGTTCGCCCATCCGGTTCATGTCGATGGCGCGGATCTCAAGGATCTTGCCGAGCAACGGCGGCATTGCCGGCGCCCGCGTGAACTCCAGCACCGGCGACCATACCACCCGCGCCTCCGGCCATTTGGCACGGAGCGCATAGAGCAGGCCGCCGAATTCCTTCTTGAAGCGCGGCACGGAATGAAAATTCTTGGTGTCGTTGGTGCCGATGGCGAGCACGATGTGCGTCCATGGATCGGCCGACAGGTTGGGCAGGACATGGTCGCGGATCTGGCCCGATGTTGCCGAATTGAACCCGGCGGCTCGCCAGCGCACGGCGCGGCCGGTGTTTTGCGCAATCAGCACGGCGAGTTGCGCGGCAAGCCCGTTTTCCGAATTGCCGATGCCGACCGAAGCGGCGGAGGAATCGCCCAGCACCAGAAGCGAGATCGCCGGCGCTATACCGGCGATTTCGTGCATCACCGGCCCCTGCGCCGGCAGCATGCGCGTCGTGCGGCGGCGCACACCGAGGCCTTGCCAGACATATACCGGGTAAGCAAGCCAGGTGAGGAGGGCCGGGAAGCGCATGGCAATACCGTTGACGATCCGGGCAGACTTAGCGCAAATCTGTGCCCGGTTGAAAGCCTTCAGTCGCAGCAATTCGGCTTTGCCGCCCGTCCGTCCTGATAGTCGTCGTGCAGCCGCACCCAGTCCATCAAACTGTGATACGGCCCGTTTTCGTTGCGGCCTTTCGGCGTCATGTCGAGATAGTCATACGTGCCGATCAGCGCCTCGCCGCCGCGGGCGCGCGACATGAAGGTGAGGAAGATGTCGCCGGTTTCGTCCCTGTAGAAAACACTGGTGCCGGGAAGCTCCTTCGATGTCCTGGGACGGGTCTCGAAATTGTAGGTGGTCTCGCCGGCGGCGATCTGCTTGTCGGTGAAGGAGACCTGCATGTCGAAATTGAAGTCCGAGGCGTAGGACGACACCCAGTCGAATTTCCAGCCCATGCGCTGCTTGTAGGGCAGAAGTTCCGCCAGCGGCGCGCGGGAGATCACGACCAGCGACACGTCGTGATATCTGAGGTGCTGATTGGCGCCGTCGATATGGTCGGCAAGGAATGAGCAGCCCAGGCAATGATGGCCGCAACCCGGCCCGAACATGAAGTGATAGACGATCAGCTGGCTGTTGGTGCCAAACAGGTCGGTCAGGTTCTTCGGCCCTTGCTCGGTTTCGAAGACATAGTCCTTCCTGATCTTCAGCCAGGGCAGTTCACGCCGCTCAGCCGCGATCCGCTCGCGAAGCCGCGTCAGTTCCTTCTCGCGCGCCAGATGCGCCTTGTGCGCTTGAAACCAGTCTTCGCGCGAAACAACCTTGCTGCGATGCATGAATCTCTCCCTGTCTGTCATCCCAAGGACGTTCGGGATGGGCGAAAGCCGACATGTCGACTGTTTGGTTGAGCCTTTTTCCGAAACCGGATTCCACTTTTCGGGATCATGCTCCAGCGCCGAAGGGAAATAAGGACGCAGACACTCCACCCCAAGTCGGCACGTCACAAACAAAAAACCCGGGCGCATGGCCCGGGCTCGACGGAAGACAGAAGGACTGCAATCAGGCGGCTTGTTCCAGGCTCGCCTTCCATTTTCCAAGCGCCGCCAGATGGTTCATATGGGCACGATGGGTGAAGGCGGCCTGGCCGGCGGCTACGTTCGACGCCTTGCCGCTCCAGGCTTTCTGCGGCGCGGCCTGTAGCGCGCGGCCGTAGGAGAAGGTCAGCTTCCACGGGTGCGGGCCGATGGCGTTGATGGCGTTGAGGTTGGCGGTCGCTTCCTCGTCCGCCTGGCCGCCGGAGAGGAAGGCGATGCCCGGCACGGCTGCCGGCACGGTCTCGCGAAACAGTTTTATGGTTTTTTCCGCGACTTCTTCCGGGCTGCTCACCTTGCCCGATCTCTTGCCGGCCAGCACCATGTTGGGCTTCAGGATGGTGCCTTCGAGGACGACTCGCGCCGTATGGAGCTCGTCATAGAGCTTGATTAGCGTCGCCTTCGAAATGTCATAGCAGGTGTGGATGTCGTGGGCGCCGTCCATCAGCACTTCCGGTTCGACGATCGGCACGATGCCGGCTTCCTGGCAAAGAGCAGCATAGCGCGCGAGTGCGTGGGCGTTAGAGCTGATCGAATTGGCCGAGGGCACGCCCTTGGCCTGGTCGATGTCGATCACCGCGCGCCATTTGGCGAAGCGGGCGCCGAGCTTGTAGTACTCGGCAAGGCGCTCGCGCAGGCCGTCGAGGCCCTCGGTGATGGTGTCGCCGGGAAAGCCGGCCAGAGGCTTGGCGCCGGCGTCGACCTTGATGCCGGGTATGGCGCCGGCAGCCTTGATGATGTCGACCAGCGGCGTGCCGTCGGCGGCTTTCTGGCGGATCGTCTCGTCGTAGAGGATGACGCCGGAAATGTAGCGGGTCATCGCGTCCCGGGCGCGAAACATCATCTCGCGATAGTCGCGGCGGCTTTCGGCGGTCGATTCGACGCCGATGACGTCGAAGCGCTTCTTGATGGTGCCGGAACTTTCATCGGCTGCCAGCAGGCCCTTGCCATCGGCGACGATCGCGGCGGCAATGTCTTCGAGACGTTCGCTCATTTTGCTTCTCCTGAAGGGGTTCGTTCCGCGCTTAAGGGAAGTCTACCGCCAAAGGAAGAGCCTCGGAAAGCTCGAATCGATTGAAAGTCTCGGGCGACCTTGCCCGTTCTCTCCATGTGTTGATCGGCTTATCCGTTTCCCGCGTTCCGCGACGCCAAGCGCGTCTAGCGTTTCAGCACATCGACGCCGGGCAGCGGCTTGCCTTCCATCCATTCCAAGAAGGCGCCGCCGGCTGTCGAGACATAGGTGAAGTCGTCGGCGACACCGGCATGGTTGAGGGCCGCCACCGTATCGCCGCCGCCGGCAACGGAGACCAGCTTGCCGGCCCTGGTGCGCTGAGCCGCGTGCTTGGCCGCCGCCACCGTCGCATGGTCGAAGGGTGCGATCTCGAAGGCGCCGAGCGGGCCGTTCCATACCAGTGTCGCGGCGCGGTCGATCCATTCGCCGATGGTCGTCACGGTTTTGGCGCCGACATCGAGGATCATGCCGTCGGCCGACACGTCCGAAATGGCGACGGTCTCGCAGGCCGCGCCCGCCTTGAATTCCTTGGCCACGACGCCGTCGACCGGTAGGATGATGGCGCAGCCGGCCTCGGCCGCTTCGATCATGATCTGCTTGGCGGTCGTGGCGAGATCATGCTCGCACAGTGATTTGCCGACATCGGTGCCGCGCGCGGCCAGGAAGGTGTTGGCCATGCCGCCGCCGATGACCAATGCGTCGACCTTCTTCACCAGGTTCATCAGCAGGTCGATCTTGGTCGAGACCTTGGCGCCGCCGACGATGGCAACGACGGGACGGACCGGACTGCCCAGGCCCTTCTCCAGCGCTTCGAGCTCGGCCTGCATGGTGCGGCCGGCAAAGGCCGGCAGCAGATGTGCCAGCCCCTCGGTCGACGAATGGGCGCGGTGCGCGGCGGAAAAGGCGTCGTTGACGAAGATGTCGCCATTGGCGGCAAGCTTTTCGGTGAAAGCCGGATCGTTCTTTTCCTCGGCCTTGTAGAAGCGGGTGTTTTCAAGCAGCAGCACATCGCCCTCGCTCATGGCGGCGACGGCGCTTGCCGCGGTACCGCCGACGCAGTCGCTGGCGAAGCCTACGGGGCGGCCGAGCACGTCGGCCGTCGCCTTGGCGATCGGCTCCAGCGAAAATTCAGGCGAAGGACCATCCTTGGGCCGGCCGAAATGGGCAAGCAGGATGACCTTGGCCCCCTTCCCAGACAGTTCGGCGATGGTCGGCGCAATGCGTTCGATGCGGGTGGCGTCGGTTACCTTGCCTTCAGCGACAGGCACGTTGAGGTCGACGCGCACCAGCACGCGCTTGCCGCTGATGTTGCCGATATCGTCGAGTGTCTTTAAGGCGGCCATGCGGGTTCCTTTCGCAAAAAATCGGGGGACCATACCCCGCGCCAACGATGATGCAAGGCTTAGCCCGGGTTCGAAACGAATTTTTGAAGCCGGCACGATCTTGTGCCGCGGGCGGATGAAGGGCAGCGTCGGCAACCGAAGCTGTCAGTTTCCGGGCGCCGCCTTTTCGGGCGCGGGTTCCGGGGTCGGCATCTCGTCCGCGCGCGCCTCGTCCGCTCGCGTCTCGGTAGGCTTGCGCCAGTTGCGGATGAAGGTGGAGAGACGGTCGGCGATTTCGCCGGCGCTGAGGAAAACCGGCACCCGGGCAACCGGCGCGGTCGGTTCAAAGGAAAGGCCGAGGCCCGTGATCTTGCCCTTGTCGTCGACGTCGCGAACGATCAGTTCGATCGGGCCGATCAGCACCCGGTCGGCATATTCGGCATGGCCGCCGAGCCGCGCCGTGACCAGCGCGCCGACGGTCATTTGCTGCTCCACGTCGGTGAGCCCGGGCGCATAGGCTATTTCCAGTTCGGCGGCAGAGCGTGCAGGATCGACGGCGAAAGCGCCGAAGAAATCGGCGTCCTCGGGATCGACCACGGCGCGGCTGGCGAACAGCTTGTCCAGCAGGCGCGGATAACGGTCCGGCACGAAGATGTAGACCTGGTCGCCGGCGGCGAGCCGGCCCATGTCCTGGAAGCGCATCGAGCGACCGTCGCGCAGCACCAGCGAGGGCCGGGCCCAGCGCGGGATGCGCTCGCCGCGCGCCACCGGGCTGCCGGGTGCGACGCGATAGGCAAGAAGCTCGTGATGGGCCGAGCCCGGCAGTTCCAGCTCGACCTTGTCCAGCGGTCCAAGGCGGGCCGGCACGATCAAACCGAGGCGGCGGGCCAGCGGTCCGACCGTCCAGCCCTGGATGACCAGCGACACCAGCACGATGATGAAGGCGGTATTGAAGATGACGCGGCCGTTTTCCAGGCCGCCGAGCAGCGGGGTGATGGCGAGCAGGATCGACACCGCGCCGCGCAAGCCAACCCAGGAAACGAAGGCGACCTCGGGACGCGGCAGGCGGAACGGGACCAGGCACAGCCAGACCGCGATCGGCCGCGCCACGAACATCAGGAATAGGCCGAGCAGCACTGCCGGCACCATGATGGCCGGGAACTGCGACGGCGTCGCGAACAAACCAAGGATCAGGAACATGATGATCTGCGCCAGCCAGGACATGCCGTCCTGAAAACGCTTGAGAATGGTGACGGCGCGGATGTCGGAATTGCCGGCGATGAGGCCGGCGAGATAGACCGCCAGGAAGCCGGAGCCGCCAATGGCGCCGGCCGCGGCAAAGACCATCAGCGACAAGGTCAGCACGAAGATCGGCAGCAGGCCGTGGTCGAGATTGAGCCGGTCGACGAGGCGCACGATCGCGAGGCCGCCGAGCACGCCGACGACGGCGCCGAGGCCCATGTTGAGAAGGAAGCCGAGGAACAGGCTGGTAACCAGGACATTGGTCTCGGGATCGGCATGGGCGGCGATGACCTCGACCAGGGTGATGGTCAGGAAGATGGCGATCGGATCGTTGGTGCCGGATTCCACCTCGAGCGTCGAACGCACACGTTCGCGCAGATTGATCTCGCCGGCGCGCAACAGGAAGAACACGGCCGCGGCATCGGTGGAGGCGACGGCGGCGCCGAGCAGGAAGGATTCCAGCCAGGTGAGGTGGAGCAGATAGTGGGCGGCGGCGCCGAACAGGCCGGTGGTGACAAGCACGCCGAAGGTTGCCAGCGACAGCGCTGGACCGGCGGCCTGCCGCAAGGCGTTGAGTGGAGTGCCGAAGCCGGAATCGAACAGAATGACGGCCAGCGCCAGTGAGCCGGCAAAATAGGCGATGCGGGCATTGTCGAACTGGATGCCGAGACCGTCGGTGCCAGTGGCCAGGCCAATGCAGAGAAACAGGAGCAGAAGCGGGGCGCCGAAGCGGAAGGCGATCAGGCTCGAAAAGGCGGCGGCGACGACAAGCGCTGTACCGACCAGCGTGACGAGATAGATCGCGTGCTCCATCCGTGATTTGCCCCTCGAATTCCTCTTTCTCTCGCTTCACGGCAGAGTGGGGCGAAGACATGACCAGTGCAAGGCAGCGGGGTGGTTTTTTGCCTATGCCGCTGATTTTCGGATGTTTTGGCGCTCAGGACCCCAATTGTGAAGGCGCAAGGCGCACTCATGAAAAACGCCCGGACGAAGCCGGGCGTTTCAAGTCTCGAGAAGATGGGTGCGCGATCAGGCGATGGTCTTGCCGAAGGCGACTGCTGTATCGCCCATGCGGTTGGAGAAACCCCATTCGTTGTCGTACCAGGACAGCACCGAAACGAAGTTGCCGTCCATCACCTTGGTCTGGTCGAGCGCCACAATCGAGGAGCGCGGATCGTGATTGAAGTCGATCGACACGTTCGGGTGATGGGTGACGCCGAGGATGCCCTTCAGCTTGCCGTTGGAAGCGGCGATCACCGCGTCGTTGATCTCCTGGACGGTGGTCGCACGCTTGGCGATGAACTTGAAGTCGACGACAGAGACGTTCGGGGTCGGCACGCGGATCGAGATGCCGTCAAGCTTGCCCTTGAGGTCGGGCAGCACGAGGCCGATCGCCTTGGCGGCACCGGTCGAAGTCGGTATCTGCGACAGGGCGGCGGCGCGGGCGCGGTAGAGATCCTTGTGCATGGTGTCCAGCGTCGGCTGGTCGCCTGTGTAGGAATGGATGGTCGTCATCATGCCCTTTTCGATGCCGACCGTCTCGTGCAGCACGGCTGCCAGCGGCGCCAGGCAGTTGGTGGTGCAGGACGCATTCGAGATGATGATGTGGTCCTTGGTCAACTGGTCGTGGTTGATGCCATAGACCACGGTGAGGTCGGCGCCTTCGGCCGGGGCCGAAACGATGACGCGCTTGGCGCCGGCGGTCAGATGCGCGGCTGCCTTGTCGCGGGCGGTGAAGATGCCGGTGCATTCGAGCGCGATGTCGATGCCGAGTTCCTTCCACGGCAACTGCGTCGGATCCTTGATCGCAGTGACCTTGAACGTCTCCTTGCCGACGGTGATCTGGTCGCCGGACACCGAGACTTCATGCGGAAAGCGGCCATGCACGCTGTCGTAACGCAAGAGGTGCGCGTTGGTCTCGACCGGGCCGAGGTCGTTGACGGCGACGACGTCGATGTCCCTGCGGCCGGATTCATGGATGGCGCGCAGGATGTTGCGGCCGATGCGGCCGAATCCGTTGATGGCAACTCTGACGGTCATTATTCTCTCCCTGGGAGCTGGACGGCAGACGATGGGTCCGCAGTTTCATAGCGGCGGAAGCGGAAAGAATCCAGCCGCAGCGACGTGGATTTAAATCGATTAGGTTGGGCCAGCCCGGCGAAACCGCCTTGCGCGATTTCGCCGGCTTTGAACCAACCTACTTGGCATGCAGGCGGGCTTCCGCCGCGTTGGCCGCAGCTTCGGCGGTGATGCCGAAATGCGGATAAAGCTGTTCGATGCTGCCCGAAGCCCCGAAACCGGTCATGCCGATGAAGATGCCGTCGGAGCCGATCAGATGATCCCAGCCCTGGCGGATGCCGGCTTCGATCGCCATCTTGACCGGCGCGTTGCCGATCGTCGCCTTGCGATAGTCGACGCTCTGCTGGTCAAATAGCTCGAAGCAAGGCACCGAGACGACGCGTGTGGGATGACCATGCTTTTCAAGCAGGTCGCGGGCGCCGAGCGCGATCTCGACCTCGGAGCCGGTGGCGAAGATCGTCACCGCCTCCTCGCCGCTGGCCGCGGCCAGTTCATAGGCGCCCTGGCTGCTCAGGTTCCTGGCAACGAATTCGTTGCGCACCGTCGGCAGGTTCTGGCGGGTCAGCGCCAGCGTCGACGGCGTCTTTTCCGATGCGAGGGCGATCTGCCAGCACTCGGCGGTTTCCACCGCGTCGGCCGGGCGGAAGACATTGTGGTTGGGGATGGCGCGCAATGCGGCCAGATGCTCGACCGGCTGGTGGGTCGGGCCGTCCTCGCCCAGACCGATGGAGTCATGGGTCATGACGAAGATCGAGCGGATGCCCATCAGCGACGCCAGCCGCATCGACGGACGGGCATAGTCGGAGAAGCACAGGAAAGTGCCGCCATAGGCGATGAGGCCGCCATGCAGCGTCAGGCCGTTGATCGCGGCCGCCATGCCGTGCTCACGGATGCCGAAGTGGACATAGCGCTGGCCATAATCGTCTGATGTGATGTTCTTGGTCTGGCTGGTTTTGGTGTTGTTGGAGCCGGTCAGGTCGGCGGAACCGCCGATGGTCTCGGGCACGGCGCCGTTGATAATTTCCAGTGCCATCTCGGACGACTTGCGGGTGGCGACCTTCGGCTTGTCGGCCGAGAGCTTCTTCTTGTAATCGGCAATGACGGCGTCGAAATCAGACGGCAGCTTGCCGCTGATGCGGCGCTCGAACTCGGCCTGCAGCTTCGCGTCGGCCTTGGCGAGGCGGCCTTCCCAGTCGGTGCGCGCCTTGACGCCGGCCTTGCCGGCGGTGCGCCAGGCGTCGAGGATGTCGGCCGGGATCTCGAAGGGCGGCGAATCCCAGTTGAAGAACTTGCGCGCGCCGGCGATCTCGTCGGCGCCGAGCGGTGAGCCGTGCGCCTTGTTGGTGCCGGCCTTGGTCGGTGCGCCGAAGCCGATGGTCGTCTTGCAGGCGATCATCGTCGGCTTGTCGGAATGACGGGCGGCTTCGATCGCATAGGCGATGGCTTCCGGGTCGGTGCCGTCGATGTGGCTGGCATTCCAGCCGGAGGCCTGGAAGCGGGCGACCTGATCGGTGTTGTCGGACAGCGATACCGGACCGTCGATCGAGATGTTGTTGTTGTCCCAGAAGACGATCAGCTTGTTGAGCTTGAGGTGCCCGGCAAGCGCGATGGCTTCCTGGGACACGCCTTCCATCAGGCAGCCGTCGCCAGCCAGCACGTAGGTGTAGTGATCGACGAGATCGTTGCCGAAGGCGGCGTTCATGATGCGCTCGCCGAGAGCGAAGCCGACCGAATTGGCGAGGCCCTGGCCAAGCGGGCCGGTCGTCGTCTCGATGCCGGTGGCATGGCCGTATTCCGGGTGCCCGGCGGTCTTCGAGCCCAACTGGCGGAAGTGCTTTATCTGGTCGATGGTCATGTCTTCGTAGCCAGTCAGATGCAGCAGCGAATAGAGCAGCATCGAGCCATGGCCGGCCGACAGGATGAAACGATCGCGGTCGGCCCAGTGCGGGGCCTTGGGATCATATTTCAGGAAGCGCGTGAACAGCACCGTGGCGATGTCGGCGCAACCCATCGGCAGGCCGGGATGGCCGGAATTTGCCTTCTCGACTGCATCCATGGAGAGAAAGCGGATCGCATTGGCCATCCGGTCATGTTGTTCACGCGACGTCATGATTCCTCCAGAAGTGGGGGTTTGGGGGCTTGGGAGAGCCCTTGAAAAGGGTGCGCGACACATAGCAGGCGCGCGCTTTTAGTCAACAAATCGGTGCACATTTGCCGGCCTTGTGATGCCGGCGGCGGGTCTACATTAGCGTTAGCAGGGGACAGTCGCGACAGCTTTGTTGACGTTGCCTTCACCCGGTGCCTAATGTTTCCTGAATAACGCGTTCTGAACGCGAACGATTCGGTGATGGGCAGGGCACAGGAAGAAGGCCATGACCGGGGAAGCCACACTCAAGGAAGTTATCGCCAGGCTGGGAAAGGCCATCGAGGGGCTGGAAAACGCTGTCGCGGCCAAGCTCGAGCATGAGCGCGATTACTCGGAAGCCGAGGCCGAGGTGCAGCGGATGAATGCCGACCGCTCCCGGCTGGCACAGGAACTCGACAATTCCGAAGCGCGTGCCGAACGGCTGGAAGACGCCAACAAGGAAGTGTCGCGACGGCTGGTGACCGCCATGGAAACCATCCGCGCTGTGTTGGACAGGTAAGGGGGCTGGACAGGTAGGCTCATGGCTCAAGTCACGGTTTCCATCGACGGCAAACAGTATCGGATGGCCTGCGACGAAGGCCAGGAGGATCATCTGATCGACCTGGCCGAACGTTTCGACCGCTATGTCTCGCACCTGAAGGACTCCTTTGGCGAGATCGGCGACCAGCGGCTGACGGTGATGGCCGGCATCATGGTGATGGACGAACTTTCGGAGCTGCAGAAGCGCGTCAAGGGCATGGAAAGCGAAGTGCTGACCTTGCGCAAGACCCGCGACGACGCCCTGACCAAGGCCGACAAGAACGACAGCGTGCTGACCAACGCGCTTGGCGCGCTGGCGCAACGGATGGAAGACCTGACGGCGACCTTGGCGGTCAACAAGACCTGAGGCAGCGCGCACTTCGAGTTCAAAACCAAAGCTCTCATCCGCTGGCGGTGCCCCCGGCAGCATGAAAATTCTCGCACTTCCGCCGACAAGAGTTTGATATTATCTCGCGGCCGCCATTTTTGCGCTAAGATGCGGCGATTGCCGGAGCGTGGACATGTGATGGCGGCCAAGGTTTGCCGCCTCTTGCTTCTGGCGGAATCTGTTTATAGGGGAGATGTGCCATGAGCCTTCGTATCAACGATATCGCGCCGGATTTCACCGCCGAGACCACGCAAGGGACGATCAAATTCCATGAATGGATCGGTGACGGCTGGGCGATCCTGTTCAGCCACCCGAAGAATTTCACGCCGGTCTGCACGACCGAGCTTGGCACGATGGCCGGGCTTGAGGGTGAGTTCAAGAAGCGCAACGTCAAGATCATCGGCATTTCGGTCGATCCGGTTGCGAGCCACGACAAGTGGCAGGCCGACATCAAGACGGCGACCGGCCAAACGGTGCACTATCCGCTGATCGGCGACAAGGACCTCAAGGTCGCCAAGCTCTATGACATGCTGCCCGCCGGTGCCGGCGAAACGTCGGAGGGCCGCACGCCCGCCGACAACGCCACGGTGCGCTCGGTCTACGTCATCGGACCGGACAAGAAGATCAAGCTGGTGCTGACCTACCCGATGACCACGGGCCGCAACTTCGACGAGATTCTGCGCGCGGTCGATTCCATGCAGCTGACCGCCAAGCATCAGGTGGCGACGCCGGCGAACTGGAAGCAGGGCGAGGACGTCATCATCACCGCCGCCGTGTCCAACGAGGATGCGATCAAGCGTTTCGGCGCTTACGAGACCATCCTGCCCTATCTGAGGAAGACCAAGCAGCCATCCGCCTGATTGCTTCGGAACAGTTTTTGGCGTTCTCGTCGCTGCGAGCGAAATGATACTTGACTGGGTCACCCGAGCGGACAACCATGCTCCTCTCGGGTGCCGTCAGAGAAAATCGTTCCTGCTGGCCAAGCGTGGGGAAGCCGAAATTGGACGTAGCTTTGGCCAGGCCGCAGGTCAGCGGCTTCTATGACAAGCCGACAGGGGCCATCCAGTATGTCGTCGCCGACCAGGCGACGAAGCGCTGCGCTATCATCGATCCGATCCTCGATTTCGACGAGAGATCCGGCGCCACGGCAACGACGAATGCCGACGCCCTGCTCGACTTCATCAGCGAGCAGGGGCTGAGCGTCGAATGGATCCTCGACACCCATCCGCATGCCGACCATTTCTCGGCGGCGCACTATCTGAAAGAGAAGACCGGCGCACCGACGGCGATCGGCGGCAGGGTTGTCGACGTCCAGAAACTGTGGAAGGCGATCTACAACTGGCCGGATTTTCCCGCCGACGGTTCGCAGTGGGACAGGCTGTTTGCGGAGGGCGAGACCTTTCAGGTCGGCACGCTTCCGGTCAAGGTGCTGTTCTCACCCGGGCACACGCTGGCCTCGATCACCTATGTGATCGGCGATGCCGCCTTTATCCATGACACGCTGTTCATGCCCGACAGCGGCACGGCGAGAACGGACTTTCCCGGCGGCAGTGCCGGGCGGCTCTGGCGATCGATCCAGGACATTCTGGCGCTGCCGGACGAGACGCGCGTCTTCGTCGGCCATGACTATCAGCCCGGCGGCCGCGAGCCCTTGTGGGAAAGCACGGTGGCGGCGCAGAAGGCGACCAACACCCATCTCGTCGCCGCCCGCAGCGAGGCCGAGTTCGTCGCCCTGCGCGAGGCTCGGGACAGGACGCTGCCGATGCCGAGGCTGATCCTGCATGCGCTGCAGGTCAACATGAATGGCGGACGGCTGCCGGAGCCCGAGGCGAATGGCCGGCGGTACCTGAAGTTTCCGCTGGATGGGCTGTGAGAAGTATTTTTGTGCCGGGCGCGGCCGGTGAAATTGCCGATCTCCCCAGCAAGGGGGATCGGATGTCGCCCTGGCTTTCGCCAATCGCCGGCGCAAAGGTTAGACACAAAAAAGGCGGCACCAGTTTCCTGACGCCGCCGTTGTTTCATTGCCGATACTGGCTTTACGCCGCCGGTTGGGCTTCGATGGTGCGCAGCGCCTGGGTCTGACGCTTGGCGGCGGCCTTGACCGCATCCTGCACCTTCTCAAAGGCACGCACCTCGATCTGGCGCACGCGCTCGCGGCTGATGTCGAACTCGGACGACAGCTCTTCCAGCGTCAGCGGCTCCTCGGCGAGGCGACGGGCCTCGAAGATGCGCCGCTCGCGCTCGTTGAGCACGGCAAGGGCGCCCGACAGCATGCCGCGCCGGTTCTCCAACTCGTCCTGCTCGATCAGCATCTCTTCCTGGCTTTCGTGGTCGTCGACCAGCCAGTCCTGCCATTCGCCGGACTCACCTTCGCTCGCACGGATCGGGGCATTGAGCGAGGCGTCGCCCGACAGGCGGCGGTTCATCGACACCACTTCGGCTTCGGAAACGTTCAGCCTGGTGGCGATCTCGGCGATCTGGTCGGGCTTCAAGTCGCCGTCGTCGAGCGCCTGGATCTTGCCCTTCACCTTGCGCAGGTTGAAGAACAGGCGCTTCTGGTTGGCGGTCGTGCCCATCTTGACCAGGCTCCACGAGCGCAGGATGTACTCCTGGATCGAGGCCTTGATCCACCACATGGCATAGGTCGCGAGGCGGAAGCCACGCTCCGGTTCGAATTTCTTGACGGCCTGCATCAGGCCGACATTGCCTTCCGAAATCACTTCGCCGATCGGCAAACCGTAGCCGCGATAGCCCATGGCGATCTTGGCGACGAGCCTGAGGTGGCTGGTGACGAGCTTGTGCGCAGCCGTGGTGTCTTCATGCTCGGCATAACGCTTGGCGAGCATGTACTCTTCCTGCGGCTGCAGCATGGGAAAGCGACGGATTTCTTCCAGGTAGCGGCTGAGGCCGCCTTCGCCGGAAACGATACTGGGTAATGACTGGGCCATGATAGCGCCCCCTCTCTATTGGAGTGATGCCCCCGAAACGCGGCGGGCATATGGCGCGAGCACCAAACGGCTCGCTCGCGACGTCAGTGGTTATACAGGAACAAAACCAGAAAAGACAGGCATTTGTTCAACACGAAACAGTGTGTCACGCTGAAGTGAACAACGCCGCTCAAGTTTTCTGGAGCAGGTTCAGAGCTTGCGAAAGCCGCATACGAGTTCCTCCATATCCCTCGGTATAGGCGCTTCGAACCTCATCGCTAGATGGGTACTCGGGTGGCGAAATGCAAGGAGCCAGGCGTGCAAAGCTTGCCGGGGAAAGGTCTTGACCTGACTTTTCAGCGGTTCGGGCAGCCGGTTGGCCTTGGTGCGGAAGGCCTGACCATAGTCTGGATCGCCGATCACGGGATGGCCGATATGCGCCATGTGGACGCGGATCTGGTGGGTGCGGCCGGTTTCGAGCCGGCACTCGACCAGACTTGCCGTGGCGAATTCCTGCTGTGTCTCGCCGAAGCGCTCCTGGACGGCAAAGTGGGTAACCGCATGGCGGGCATCGTCGCGTCCTTCCGGCACCACGGCACGGCGCACGCGATCGGCGGCGCGGCCGAGCGGCGCATCGACCTTTCCGGTCGGCCTCTGCGGTATGCCCCAAACCAGTGCCAGATAGGCACGTTCGAGATCGCCGGTCAGGCCGTGATCGGCGAAGGCTTCGGACAGCGACTTGTGGGCGCGGTCGGTCTTGGCGATCACCATGACGCCGCTGGTCTCCTTGTCGAGGCGGTGCACGATGCCCGGCCGGCGCACGCCGCCGATGCCGGAAAGGCTGTCGCCACAGTGATGGATCAGCGCATTGACCAGCGTGCCGGTCCAGTTGCCGGCGCCGGGATGCACGACAAGCCCCGCCGGCTTGTTGATGACGATCAGTTCGTCGTCCTCATAGAGCACATCAAGCGCGATGTTTTCGCCTTGCGGCTCCGCCGGTTCCGGCTCTGGCATGACGACCGACACGCTTTCACCCGGCGTCATCTTGCGCTTGGTTTCGTCGACCGGTTTGCCGTCGACGCTGACCGCGCCCTGCCTGATCAGCATCTGCACGCGGCTGCGCGACATGTCCCGGCCGAGGCTTGCCGCCAGCCACTGGTCGAGGCGTTGACCCGCCGCGTCCGCGCCCGCCACCAGCACGGTGGGTGCCGCCTCTATCAATTCAGGGGCCTCTTCGCTATGAGCGCTCATCGAAAACCGTTCCGGAATGTTCTGCTATGGCCATCGCCGAGGAAGACCAGGAAAAGCCGCTCGACCCCGAGGTCGAAAAGGTGCGCAGGAAACTCGTCCGCTTCGTCGGGATCAATCTCGGCCTGCTGTTCCTCGCCCTTATGGTGGTGATCGGCGCCCTTGTCTACAAAGCGCGCAACGCACCGCCGGCGAACCCGCCGCTGGCTGGCGATATCCAGACCCCCGCCGGCGAACCGATCAACGGCGATATCGTGCTGCCGGTTGGTGCCAAGGTGATCAGCCAGTCGCTGTCCGGCAATCGAGTCTCCATCGATGCCGAGCTAGCCGACGGCAGCCGCACGATCTTCGTCTACGACATCACCGAGCGCCGCCTGATCGGGCGCTTTGCGATCCGAAACAAATGAGCGGCAGCAGCGATCAGCAAGCCTCAGGCATGACCGGGTTCGCTGAACACCGCCGCGTCGCGACCGTTGCCCTGGTCGTCGCCGATTATGACGCGGCGATTGACTGGTATGTCGAGCGGCTGGGCTTTCTGCTCATCGAGGACATCGATCTCGGCGGCGGCAAGCGCTGGGTCACAGTGGCGCCGGCCAACGGACAAGGTGCCAAGCTGCTGCTGGCCGAGGCTTCCGACGAGGCACAGAGTAGAAGCATCGGCAACCAGACCGGCGGGCGGGTCTTCCTGTTCCTCGAAACCGACGATTTTGCCCGCGACCATGCAGCGATGCTGGAGAAGGGCGTCGAATTCCGCGAAGCGCCGCGCGTTGAGGCCTACGGCACGGTGGCCGTTTTCGCCGATCTACACGGCAATCTCTGGGACCTGATCGAGCCGAAACGATAGCGCTGGGACCGGTTTTTCTGCAATGCGCTAAAGCGGCCGAACCCCAGTTGCTTTTTCCAAGCCGTCAGCCTATATCGCCGGTTCTTGAACGCGCCCATCGTCTAGCGGTCAGGACACCGCCCTCTCACGGCGGGAACAGGGGTTCGATTCCCCTTGGGCGTACCAAGGATTTCAATAAATTTTGCAGCATGCCGTCGCTCCATCCCGAGCGCCCCACCATGTGGCCGCAACCTTGAAGAGCTGGATGGCACCCGCGGCTCCAGTCTTCATTTCATTTCTCTGGCAAATATTAACGGACTCGCAACCGAGAACCTTAACTGCCCCGCAACTCGCAGGGGGTATATTAGTGTTGCCTTTAGTAGCGCAGGAGATTGAAATGCGGAAAATAATCTACCGTTTCGCCGGGGACGAGTCTGGCGCGACCGCGATCGAGTATGGCCTAATCGCGGCTCTTATCGCGCTGGCGATCATCACCGGCGCCGGCCGGCAATTCGCTCAACGGCATGTTCACGAATATCGGCACGACGGTTAACAGCAGCGGTTCGTAAGTCGGGTACACCTTTCCGTTCGACCGCACCGGCTGGATATCCCGATTTCGACCTCCAAATGCGTAGCGTGTAGCGCCAATATCCGGTCGCAGCACGCTACTTTCCGTGCTGCGACGCCGCCTATGGCCGTGCAAGTCCTTCGGCGAGGCGTGCCGCAAATCTTCCCCGCCGTGCAAGTTTTGATACGGCCAACCGATCCCGGCATTACCCTTTGCGTCGCCACTTTCGTCGCTTCTGGCGCAGCAGGGCCGATTGCTTTAGCATCGCATCATGGATCCTGGGGCACGGCTCCGCCGACGCCGAGAACGCCGGGTGCCGGGCAGATCCGGACGGGCGGTCGATGCCACGGGGAGAAGGCCAATGCAGAAACTGCAATCGCAGGGCGTTCATCACATCACGCTGGTCGGCGCAGGGCGCCAGACCTCGATTGATTTCTGGGAAGGCGTGCTCGGCATGCCGTTCATCTTCGAGCAGCCCAACCTCGACAAGGCGAGCGAAAGCCATCTCTATTTCGATCCGGGCGACGGCCGGCTGATCACTATCTTCACCGATGAGAGCCGCGTGCCGGAGAAACGGCGCACGCCGACCGATCCGGGTTGCGTCCACCACATCGCCTTTTCGGTGTCGCGCGTCACTTTCCTGCAGGCGGTCGCCCGGCTCGACGCGCGCGCCATCAAGCACAGCGGCGTCAAGGACCGCGGCTTCATGGATTCGATCTATTTCGAGGATCCGCTCGGCCTGCTGATCGAACTGGCCTCCTACCGCTTTGAGCCGCCGGCCGGCTTCACCCATGCCGACGTGCTGATGGAAGCGCACAGGCTGCGTGTCGCGCGCGGCGACTACAACATCGCGGAAGTGCACCTCGCCGATGCGATCCAGTCGCTCGTCGAGCGTTCCCGCGCAACCTTGTCGGAAGACCGGGCACCGAAGAACCCATACTGAACAGACCAGAGGGAGGAACATATGGCCAAGACAGCGACGAACAATGCCAGGAAACCCGCGGCCAAAGCGGCCGCCAAGCCGACTGCAAAAGCTGCGGCAAAGCCAGCGGCCAAGCCAACTGCCAAGCCCGCCGTCAAGGCGACGGCAAAAGCCGCCCCAAGAGCCAAAGCGAAGCTAGCGAAGAGGCCTGGCGTGAAGCTCAGCATGCTGAAGCCCAGCGTCAACAACATGACGGTTCGGGTGTTTGCGCGCGCGGCCGGGCTGGATGCCGCCGAGACCGATGCCTGGGGTCAGACCCGCTCACCGGAATTCATGGCGCGAAACCCCGCCCATTTAACGCCGATGATCGAGGACAAGGGCCTCCCCAGGGGCGTGTTGTGGGAAAGCTGCGCGATCATGCAATACCTCTCCAACAAGCACGGGCTGGAGAAGTTCTATCCGAAGGCGCCGGCCAAGCGGGCGATGATCGATAGCGCCATGTTCTACCTGGTTGGTACGCTCTACCCCTATGTGGCGCGCGCCACCTATCCGTTTCTCGGTTTTCCGCAATATGCCGGCGAGGTCGGTCACAGCGACGCCCACCCGGACAAGAAGTCCGAAGCCCAGAAGGCCGCGATGGCCGCGATCGCCGAGCCGCTGGAAGTCTTTCACAGCTTCTTCAGGGACGGCAAGCCGTTCATCGGCGGCAAGAATCCATCCATCGCCGACATCCGCCTGGCGGCGACACTCGAATTCCTGGCCGTCATCGACTACGTCCTGCCCAAATGGGCGAAGGACTACGTGGCGGCGATCGAGAAGAAGCTCGGCAATGCCTATAGCGAGCCGGCCGGCGACGTGCGCGGTTACATCGCCTATGTGAAGTCGCAGGCCAAGGTCCAAGGTTAGGGATTCGTTAACCAAAGCCCTGTCTACTGCCAGCAATTCACCCCGCGACCACGGATGTACTGGCGCCGAGTGGAAGGAAAGGTCGGCGCAACGCCGGCCTTTTTGCTTTCGTGCGCCATCGCCGCGCGATCTAGCCGCGATCAGGCCACACGAGCCTCGGTGTCGCATTTTTGGCGTCAACTTTTTGCCGACAGATATTGTCATCGCTTGCTTTGGCCCTACCATCCATTTTGGCAGTCCGGCATGGATTGTCGGTCAGGCGTGAGATGAGGGCTGGCGATGAATAGCGTTGCGAGGTGGCTTGCCGCTGCGGGCATGATGCTGGCGAGCGCCGTTCATTCTTCAAATGCGGCTGAACTCAACACCATGAACGATGTCGGGACCGCGATCCAGGCATGCTGGACACCACCGGCGGACGCCGGAACCGCCAGCGTAACCTTGAGCTTCAGCTTCAAGCGGGACGGCACGCTGATCGGCCCACCGAGGCCGACGGCCGTCAAGGTGGAAGGCGATGCCAAGGCGAAAAACTCGTTTGTCGACGCCGCAACAACGGCCTTGCAGAACTGTCTGCCGCTGACGCTTTCGCCGAAGCTGGCGCAAGGAATTGCCGGCAAAGTGTTCACGTTGCAGTTCTCTTCTCCCAAGTGAGCCTGCAATCAGCGCACGCCGCTGTGCCGTAGCGGTGCGCACAGTTAATCCCATGCCGGCTTAGTGGTGGCTGCGCCTTGCCTCGGCATGCCGGGCAAGGTCAGGCGTTTCGAAGACATAGTCGTTCCAAGCCGACTCCGGAACCCGGCCGGCCAGATAGCATTCCAGCAACAGGCTTTGCTCGGGGTTGAGAGGCCTTGGCTCCAGCCCCAGCGAGTGAAACAGATTTCTTGTCAGGTCCGAGACCGTGAAGTGGATCGACATCTGCGTTCTCCTTAGGCCATTCAACTCCGAAGACGGGGCAAAGGTTTCAAGACCAACCGGCGGCAACGGCGGTTTATCACGGGCTCCTCGCGCCGCAGGCCTTCGACGATCGTTGCCACCCCTACGCGCTGAGCGAACGCCAGCCTTGAAACCGACCAGATGGCCCCACTCGACACGCGCGAGCCCTACACCGAGGTGCCGGCGGCCATCAGATACCGCGTGAATTTCAAGGCTTGCGACTGTCAAACGCTATTGCAGCGAACCCTGTTGCGATCCGGAACAGAGAGGCGTTCACAGCGTTGTGATCGACATCAGCCAGGAGAAACGCCATGGCCACGTTCAGGGAAATGCGGGTGCTGGAGATCGTCGAAGACGACTCCCTGACCACCGAACAGAAAATCGCTGAACTGCGCGAGATCGAATCCGAGGCGCGCGGGCTGCAGCGGGCGGCCACGGAGAGCCCGATGGACGACGATGATGGCTGGCAGGACGATTTGCGTCAGGTTCGTCTTGCACTCGACAAGCTCGGTGCGAAACAGCCGAAAAAGGGTGCAGCCTCGCTGTGAGGCAGTTCGCCCAAGCTATTTGCCGATCGCTTGTTGTTTGAAAGCGATCTAAAGCGCGTCGCGGTTGAACGGATTCAGGCGACGCGCTTTAGGTATTGTTTTTATGCATGTCGTTTTCCCAAAACCGAGGTCACTTTTGGGCGACATGCATTAGTCGCAGACCATGCGAGCTCTCTTGCCGGGTTCGCTGACGTTCCTGCATACCAGCGGCTTCGCCGGGGTAGACAGGGAGGCTGACGCGGGCAGGCTCGTCTGGTGCCGTCTCGGCGCGGCATGCGTCATCACTTTGCGGTCGGAAAATCGCCTCGACGGTTGTGGCGCCACCGGAAAGGCACTGTTCTCGACCTCGGAAGGCCCGTAGTCGACATTCGGGGGTGGCCGGTCCCAGAATCGCCGGACATCGAGCGGCCTCGGGATGACGACGGTGCCATCATAACTGCGCGAGCAGCCGCTGCCCAAAAGCAGCGCCAGCCCCATGAAAAAAGGCACGATCCATCCAGACATCAGCATTACCCCTGCTAGCGCTTATATAACGGCTTCAGTCCCGCCGACAACCGGATGGAACAACTCACTCGCGTCGACCAATTTGTCCGACGAATCCGTTATGGTTAGCGGATCGTTAATGCTTATCGGGCACATTCCGCCGACGAACCGCGGAGGAGGGTTCGGCCTTGGGTTGTCGGGGTGGGATTGCATGGCGGAAGCGGACGAAACAACCGGCGCGCGCGGCATGCGTGGACCTCGCAAACCCACAGCGCGTGGCGACGATGCATCATCGCCCGCCACTGGTATGGATTCGGTCGACGTGCTTCGCCAACTGGTCGAAGCCGGTTCGGACTGGGTCTGGGAGATCGATGCCGAACTGCGCTTCTCCTGGCTCTCGCAAAACTACCAGGCAGCCACCGGCCTCGATCCGGCAAACGTGCTTGGCCGCTTTCGCTTCGACTTCCTCAACCAGGTTCTGAACGGCGACCGCAGCGGCGCCGCCCATCTGGAGGATCTGCAGGCGCACCGGCCGTTTCGCGACTTCGTCTATGAACTGAAAGGTGGCAGCGCCGACTGCCGCTGGGTTTTGACATCAGGCTTTCCAAGGTTCGACGGCGAGGGTAAATTCATCGGTTATCGCGGCATCGGCCGCAATGTCACGGCACTGGCCGGTGCCTTCCAAACCCCGTGGCAGGGACCATCGGCGAGCGGCGAACTCGAGCAGCATCTGGTCGATCTCGAGCGGACGATGGACGCCATGCACATGGGCGTCGTGCTTCTCGACGCCAGGCTCGACACGTTGATCGTCAACAAGGCCTATCGCGACCTTTCCGGGATTCCCGACGGTGCCTTGACCGTTGGCGCTCCGTTCAGCCTGTTGATGGAACTCAACCGCCGCAACGGCATCTACGGCGACATCGACGAACCGCAATGGCGGCGCTACCTCGCCACCCGCATCGAGGAGATTCACGCCGGTTCCGTAGCGCCTCGCGAGTTTTCCCATGCCGACGGCAGGACGATGATGTTCTCGGTGACAGCGCTGTCCGGGGGCAAGCGCCTGTTGACCTACTATGAGGTCACCGAAATCAAGCACCGCGATGCCGAGATCGAGAGCGCCAACGCCAAGGTCGCCGAGACCTTCGCCAATCTCCGCACCATGGTCGATCAGATGCCGATCGGCATCCTCGTCCTCGATACCGATATGCGCGCCGAAGTCATCAACCGTGCCTTCTACGATTTCTGGCAGATCGACGCGCGGCGTGCCGAGATCGGCTGCAGCTTCCGCGACCTGATGGATGCCAGCCGTGACATTGACCCGTTTGGTTCCGAAGACGCGGCATGGCAGCGGCATATCGCCGAGCGCGAGGCGGAAATCAGGGCGGGCACCGCCGGATCGCGGCAGTTCCCGCGCAATGACGGCCGCACGCTGATATCATCGATGGCGCCGCTGGCCGGCGGCAAGCGGCTGATCTCCTATGTCGACGTCACCGACATGAAGAATCGCGAGGCCGAGGTTGCCGACGCTCTGGAGAAAGCGCGATTGGCCGAAGCAGTGATCAATGCCGTCAAGGATCCGATCTTCGTCAAGGACGACCATCTGCGCTTCGTTTTCGTCAACGAGGCGTTCGCCGCTTTGTTTGGCCAGACGCCGCAAGCCATGCTCGGCAGGCCCGGCGGCGATTTCCTGCCGGCGAATGCTGTGGCGCTTTTCGAGCAGAGCGAACGGGACGTGCTTGCCAGCGGACGCCCGTACGAAGTGGAAGAAAATTTCGAGGCCGACGGCGCCAGCCGTTCGCGCATCGTCAGGAAAAGCCGCGTCGGCATGGCCAGCGGCCGCAATTACGTTGCCGGTTTCCTGTTCGACATTTCCGACATGAAGCGCCGCGAGACCGAAGCCGAGGATGCGCGCAAGCATCTCGCCAGCGTGCTGGAATCCTTGCCGGCGGCCGTCATCATCTATGATCGCGACGACAGGTTCGTGTTCGCCAACCGCAAGATTCACGATACGCTTCCGGCCTTGAGGCCGGCATGGCAGCCCGGCTGCACATTGCGCGAGGCGCTCGTCCTCGGCCATGCCAACGGCTATTTCCGCAGCAGCGGCGATCCGCAAGTCGACAAGCTCTACGACGACGATCCCGATCGCTGGCTGGATGCGATCCTCGCCCGCTACCGCTTGCCCAATTCCTCGTTCGAGCGCCACAACCCCGATGGCCGCTGGTATCAGGTCTATGACATGCGGACCGTCGATGGCACATTCATCGGTGTTCGCGTCGACATCTCCGAGATCAAGAGCCGCGAGGCGGCGTTGCGCGATTCGATGCGCCAGATCGATCTGTTCCGGCATGTGCTGGACGAGCTCCCGGTCGCCGCCTTCATCAAGGCGCAGGACCTGAGCATCGAGTTCGTCAACAAGGCCTGGTGCGCGATCACCGGTTTTGCCAAGGAGGATGTCATTGGCCGCACCGACCGCCAGCTGTTCGGAGTGCAGGACGCCGATGGCTACAGCGATGACGACACGCAAGTCGCCGTGACAGGCACCGTCAAGGAGGTCGAGGAACCCGTCACCCATCGCGACGGCACGGTTCGACAATTGATGACGCGCAAGAGCCGGCTGGTGGCGCTGGACGGATCGGTGCATCTGGTCGGTTCCAGCACCGACATCACCGACGTCAAGGCGCGCGAGCGCGCGCTGGAAGAGAGCATGCGCGAGAACGAGGTGTTCCGCAGCCTGATCGACAACGTGCCGGTATCGATCTACGCCAAGCGCTCCGATCTCAGGCAGTTCTACGTCAACAAGGGTTGGAGCGATCTCACCGGCTTCGGCAAGGACGAGGCGATCGGCAAGACCGATATCGAGATATTCGGGTCGGACGGCGAAGCGTTCGTCGACAGCGACCTTGCGGTGCTGCGCACCGGTGAGACCCAGGAGGCCGAGGAGACGGTGACGCTGGCCGACGGCAGCGTCCGGCATCAGTTCGCGCGCAAGGGGGCGATGATCGCGTCCGATGGCTCGCTCTACCTGATCGGCTCGACCACCGATATCACCGAGTTGAAGACGCGCGAGGTCGAACTGCGCGAAGCGCGGCAGCGCGCCGTTCTCGCCGACCGCGCCAAGTCGGAATTTCTCGCCAATATGAGCCACGAGATCCGTACGCCGATGAATGGCGTGCTCGGCATGGCCGAACTCTTGGCCAAATCGGATCTCGACCCGAAGCAGAAGACGTTTACCGACATCATCGTGAAATCGGGCAACGCGCTGCTCACCATCATCAACGACATCCTGGACTTCTCCAAGATCGACGCCGGTCAGTTGGTGCTCGATCCGGCGCCCTTCAATCTTGCCGAGGCGATCGAGGATGTGGCGACACTGGTGTCGACACGCGCCAAGGAGAAGGATCTCGAGCTCATCGTGCGCGTCGAGCCTCGCCTCGAGAGCCTGTTTGTCGGCGATGTCGGCCGCATCAGGCAGATTGTCACCAATTTGCTCGGCAATGCAGTGAAATTCACCGACGAAGGTCATGTGCTGGTCGACGTCACAGGCGAGAGGGTTGCAACCGGAACGAAGCTCACCATCTCGGTCACCGATACGGGCATCGGCATCCCCGAGGAAAAACTGAAACTGGTGTTCGAGAAATTCAGCCAGGTCGACACCTCGTCGACGAGGCGGCACGAGGGAACCGGCCTCGGCCTTGCCATCACTTCGCGGCTCGTCGAGCTGATGGGCGGCGACATCGGTGTCGAGAGCGCCGAAGGCAAGGGCTCGACCTTCTGGTTCACGGTCACGCTGCCGAGTGCCGGACAGCAGAACGGGCAACGCATCATGCCGATCGACGTGACCGGCGCGCGCGTACTGATCGTCGACGACAACGCGGTCAATAGAGCCATCCTGACCGAACAAATGACATCGTGGACGTTCGATTCCTGCGCGGCCGAGAGCGGCGCCGAGGGCCTCAAGGTGCTGATCGCCGCCGCTGCCTATGGCGTGCCGGTCGATTGCGTCGTGCTCGACTACCAGATGCCTGAGATGAGCGGCGCCGAAATGGCGCGGATCGTGCGCAACACCGCCGGCCTTGCCGGCACGCCGATCATCATGCTGACCTCGGTCGACCAGTCGCTCGCCAACACCGGCTATCGCGATCTCGGCATCGATGCCCAACTGATCAAGCCGGCGCGCTCATCGGTGCTGCTGGAAACGCTGGTCGCAACCATCCAGCGGCATCGCCACAACACGACCGGCAGCGACGCCCTGCCGCTCGCAGGCACCGTCCCTTCGGGCGATATGGTGCCACCACAGCCGTCCGCGCCGGCAGAACAGCGGGCGCTGCTGCAGCCTCCCTCGCTACGCCCTCGGCTGCTCGCGACGGGTCGAGACGACAGGCTGGATATCCTGGTGGCAGAAGACAATGAGGTGAACCAGATGGTGTTCACCCAGATTCTCGGCGAGACCGGTTTCGGTTTCGAGATCGTCGGCAATGGCCGCAAGGCGCTCGACGCCTTCGGCCGGCTCAATCCGTGCATGATCCTGATGGATGTCTCGATGCCGGAGATGAACGGGTTGGAGGCGACCGCCGCCATTCGCCGGCTGGAGGAAGAAACCGGCACTCATGTGCCGATCGTCGGCGTCACCGCGCATGCGCTGAAAGGCGATCGCGAACGCTGCCTGGAGGCAGGCATGGACGACTACCTGTCCAAGCCGATCAGCCCCAGGGCCCTGCTCGAGAAGGTCGAGCGCTGGATCGGCGCCAGCCGCCAAGTTCAGCGTAACGCCGGGTAAGGGGTTCTCGCCGTGCCGGTTCGCGAGAACCAGGCAAAGATTCGCGACGCGTCCCACGCGCAGCACTATGGCGCGATCGCACCATATCAAAACTGTGCCTGATCAAGACAATGGCCATATTCGAATTCCGCTCTTCCCAGTTACGGGCGGGAGCAGCGACCGCCAGCATGGAACAGCGTCAACCTACCCCAACGGACCCTGTTTTTCGGCGATGGCCCGGCCACGACATCGTGGCCGCGAGCAACGCGCTCCCGTCCGGCTTTTTTTATAAGGCCGGCTAATCCCAAAACGCCGGCCAGCCTCGGGCCAAACGCAGCAAGTCCCTGATTTCGAGGACAAAGCCGAGCTCCATCAGGAGTGCTGGTCAGGCCACAATTTGTTCATCCCGATCATGCGTTACCGGGGTGACATCAAACTGTCATGCGACTGTAATAATCGAAGGCTATTGGCCTCAGCGGGCGCCGAGAGGAATGGCGCCGAGAGACCATCTTCCGAACAGGAGCAGGCCACATGAGACATTTCATCCGCTCGGCGGCCGTTGCGATCGCAATGGCTACGGCGTCCACTTTCACCCTTTCCGCGGCAATGGCAGCTGATCTTTCCGGCGCCGGCTCGACCTTCATCTATCCGGTGTTCGCCAAATGGGCCGACACCTACAAGAAAGACACCGGCGTCGGCCTCAATTACCAGTCGATCGGTTCGGGCGGCGGCATCAAGCAGGTCATCGCCAAGACCGTGACCTTCGGCGCCACCGACAAGCCAATGTCCGACGCCGACCTGGAAAAGAACGGCCTCGTGCAGTTCCCGATGGTGATGGGCGGCATCGTGCCGATCGTCAACCTGACCGGCATCAAGCCGGGCGAACTTGTTCTTGACGGCGCGACCCTGGCCCAGATCTACCTCGGCGCCATCACCACCTGGGATGATGCGGCGATCAAGGCGCTGAACCCGAACCTGACCCTGCCGTCCACCGCGATTGCCGTCGTGCATCGCTCGGACGGCTCGGGCACGACCTTCAACTTCACTAACTATCTGGTCAAGCTGTCGCCTGACTGGAAGGACAAGGTCGGTTCGGACACAGCCGTCGAATGGCCAACTGGCGTCGGCGCCAAGGGCAGCGAAGGCGTTGCCAATACCGTCAAGCAGACCGACGGCGGCATCGGCTACGTCGAGTATGCCTATGCCAAGCAGAATAGCCTTTCCTACTCCAAGCTGGTGAATGCCGCCGGCAAGGTCGTCGAGCCGTCGCTCGAATCCTTCGGCGCGGCTGCTTCGAATGCCGATTTCAAAGGCGCGAAGAACTTCAACGTCATCATCACCAACGAACCCGGCGACACCAGCTGGCCGATCGCTGCTTCGACCTGGGTGCTGATCCACAAGGTTCCCAACGATGCCGCCGCCACCGGCGAAGCGCTGAAGTTCTTCGCCTGGGCCTACAAGGACGGCAAGGATACCGCCAAGGCGCTCGACTATGTCTCGATCCCCGACAGCGTCGTCGACTTGATCAAGACCTCCTGGAAGGCCGACATCCAGGCCGACGGGAAGCCGGTCTTCGCAGGCGAGTAACATCCTTCGAAGGAGCGCCGCAGCGCGGCGCTCCTTTCCCTCAACTCAAAGAGCCGAGCTTCACATGAGCGCTGTCCAGGAAGCCTTGCCAGCCATTCGAGGTTCGCGCGACGCGATCGTCAGACGATTCGCGCTGACCGACGCAATCTTCCACGGGATGACCCGGGCCGCCGCCATATTGGTGCTGGTCCTGCTTGGCGGCGTCGCGATCTCGCTGTTTGCCGGATCCTGGCAAGCCCTGTCGACATTCGGCTTCTCTTTCCTGACCAGCGAAAGCTGGAATCCGGTGACGGAGAAATTCGGCGCGCTGGCACCGATCTACGGCACCATCATCACGTCGGCCATCGCCATCCTGATCGCCGTGCCGCTCGGCATCGGCATCGCCATCTTTCTCACCGAGCTTTGCCCGCGCCCGCTGCGGCGGCCGATCGGCATGGCGGTGGAACTGCTGGCCGGCATCCCCTCGATCATTTACGGCATCTGGGGCCTGTTCGTGCTGGCGCCGTTCCTGCAGACAACCGTGCAGCCGTTCATCATCGGCGTGTTCCACGGCATTCCCGGCCTCGGCAGCCTGTTTGCCGGTCCGCCCTACGGCATCGGCCTGCTGACCTCGTCGCTGATCCTCGCCATCATGGTGCTGCCCTTCATCACCTCGATCACCAAGGACGTCTTCGACACGGTACCGCCGGTACTGAAGGAATCGGCCTATGGCATCGGCTGCACGACCTGGGAAGTGACCCGCCGCGTCGTCATTCCCTACACGAGGATCGGTATCATGGGCGGCGTCATGCTCGGCCTTGGCCGCGCGCTGGGCGAAACCATGGCCGTCACCTTCGTCATCGGCAACGCCCACCGCATCTCAACCTCGCTGTTCGCGCCGGCAACGACGATCTCCGCGACCATTGCCAACGAGTTCACCGAAGCCGTCGGCGACCTCTACACCTCTTCGCTGGTGGCGCTCGGCCTGATCCTGTTCGTCATCACCTTCCTGATCCTTGCCATCGCCCGCTACATGCTGATGCGCATCGACGCCCGCACCGGAGCCTGACCGATGTCGACAGCCACATCGCTTCATCAGAGCCGCAAGAGGAAGAATGCCGTGATGATGACGCTGTGCGTCACCGCGGCGGGCATCGGACTTGCCTGGCTGGCGCTCATCCTCGGCGCGCTGGTCTACAAGGGCGCCGCTGGCCTGTCCCTTGACGTCTTCACGCAGATGACGCCGCCTCCCGGCGACGCCGGCGGCCTGCTCAACGCCATCTATGGCAGCGTGGTCATGACGATCATCGCCGTCATCGTCGGCACGCCGATCGGAGTGCTGGCCGGCACCTACATGGCCGAGTACGGTCGCTTTTCCAGGCTGACCACCGTGGTGCGCTTCATCAACGACATCCTGCTGTCGGCGCCGTCGATCATCATTGGCCTGTTCGTCTACGAACTTATGGTGCGGCCGATGGGGCATTTCTCGGCAATCGCCGGTGCTGTCGCGCTCGCCATCCTCGTCATTCCGGTGGTGGTACGCACCACCGAAGACATGCTCAATTTGGTGCCGAACGCCTTGCGCGAAGCCGGCACCGCGATCGGCGCGCCGCGCTGGGTGGTGATCAAGTCGGTGGCCTACCGCGCCGCGCTATCGGGCATTGTCACCGGCATATTGCTGTCGATCGCCCGTATCTCCGGCGAGACCGCACCACTGCTCTTCACGGCGCTCAACAACCAGTTCTGGTCGAGCAATCTCAACGCGCCGATGGCCAGCCTGCCTGTCACCATCTTCCAGTTCGCTCTCAGCCCTTACGAGGAATGGCAGCAACTGGCCTGGACCGGCGCACTCATCATCACATTGACGGTTCTCGCGCTCAGCATCGTTGCGCGCAGCCTGACCGGACGCAGAGAGGACAAATGAGCCAGATGTTGTCTCCAGACATGACGATCGCTGCCGAGGCCACCGCCAAGGCCAAGATCGAGGTCAAGAACCTCAACTTCTACTACGGCCAGTCGAAGGCGCTGAAGGACATCACTCTGTCCTTGCCGGAGCGCAGCGTCACCGCCTTCATCGGGCCTTCGGGCTGCGGGAAGTCGACGCTGCTGCGCGTCTTCAATCGCATCTACGAGCTCTATCCCAAGCAGACGGCCGAAGGTCAGGTGCTGCTCGACGGCCAGAACGTTCTCGACCGCTCGCAGGACCTCAACCTGCTGCGCACCAAGATCGGCATGGTGTTCCAGAAGCCGACGCCATTTCCGATGTCGATCTACGAAAACATCGCTTTCGGCATCAGGCTCTACGAGAAGCTGAGCAAGTCGGAGATGGACGGCCGCGTCGAGCAGGCGCTGAAGCGCGCGGCACTCTGGACCGAGGTCAAGGACAAGCTCGACGCCAGCGGCCTCAGCCTCTCCGGCGGCCAGCAGCAGCGGCTCTGCATCGCCCGCACCGTGGCGGTGAAGCCGGAAGTCATCCTGCTCGACGAGCCCGCCTCGGCGCTCGACCCGCTGTCGACCGCCAAGATCGAGGAACTGATCGACGAGTTGCAAGCCGACTACACGATCGTCATCGTCACCCACAACATGCAGCAGGCGGCGCGCGTATCGAAGCAGACGGCCTTCATGTATCTGGGCGAGCTGGTCGAGTTCGACCGCACGGAGAGGATCTTCACGTCGCCCCGCGAGAAGCGCACGCAGGACTACATCACCGGCCGCTTCGGCTGAGCTCAGGCATACGAGGAACAGGATAATGAGCGAACATACAGTCGCTTCTTTCGACGAGGATCTCGGTCAGATCAGCAGGCTCATCAGCGACATGGGCGATCTCGCTAGCTCGATGGTCGGCGGTGCGACCAAGGCGCTCTTGAATTCCGACAACGCCTTGGCACAGCGCGTCGTCTCCGACGACGCGATCATGGACGCGCGCCAGCGCGAGCTCGACGACCGTGCCATCACGCTGATCGCCAAGCGGCAGCCGATGGCCGATGATCTGCGCCATGTCGTCGGTTCTATCCGCATGGCCGGCGATCTCGAACGCATCGGCGACCTTGCCAAGAACATCGCCAAGCGTGTCGGCACTGTCGGCCTCAGCGTCACGCCGCGCGACCTTTCGCACTCGATCGATGGAATGGCACAACTGGTGCTGATCCAGGTGCAGGGCGTCATCGAGGAATATGCGGCGCGTGACGCCGCCGCGCTGGCGAAACTGCGTGCCGACGACGAACGCATCGACGTCAAATACACCTCCGTGTTCCGCGAGCTTCTCACCTATATGATGGAAGACCCGCGCAACATCACCGCGTGCACGCATCTTTTGTTCTGCGCCAAGAACCTCGAGCGCATCGGCGACCACGTCACCAACATCGCGGAAAATGCCTATTATGTTTTGACCGGCACCCAGCTGCCGGCCAATCGTCCGAAACAGGACGAGACGACAATGTCCGCGCCCGCGGCATGACGACAGGGGTAACCAGCCGATGATCGCGCCACGCATCATGGTGGTGGAGGACGAGGAGCCGCTAGGCGTGCTGCTCCGCTATAATCTGGAGTCCGAGGGCTATCAGGTCGAGGTCGTGACGCGTGGCGACGAGGCCGAGATCCGGCTGCAGGAGAACGTGCCTGACCTTCTGGTGCTCGACTGGATGGTGCCGGCGGTTTCCGGCATCGAACTCTGCCGGCGCCTGCGAATGCGTCCCGAGACCGAGCGGCTGCCGATCATCATGCTGACCGCGCGCGGCGAGGAGAGCGATCGCGTGCGGGGCCTCTCGACCGGCGCCGACGATTATCTGGTCAAGCCGTTTTCGACACCGGAGTTCATGGCCAGGGTCAAGGCGCTGTTGCGCCGTGCCAAGCCGGAACTGCTGTCCAGCGTGCTGAAGGTCGGCGACATCGTGCTCGATCGAGAATCGCACCGGGTCTATCGCAAGAAGAGCGAGATCCGGCTCGGGCCGACCGAATTCCGCCTGCTCGAATTCATGATGCGCCATCCCGGCCGCGTGTTCTCGCGTAGCCAACTGCTCGACAACGTCTGGGGCGAAACGATCTACATCGACGAACGCACGGTGGACGTGCATGTCGGCCGGCTGCGCAAAGCCGTCAACAACGGCCGCATGCCCGACGTCATCCGCACCATTCGGGGCGCAGGCTACGCGATCAGGGAAGACTAGCCGATAGATCGGAACCAAGGTTCAAATTCGATCAGCAGGTCGTCGCCAATGGCCACGCGATGGCAGACATTCAAGCAGGCGGGATCGAAGTCTAAACTGCCCTTCGCGGGGCTCGGCGCGTAGCTTGACTGGCTGGCGATTGCCCTCCGATCTCCCAATTCGCTTTTCTGCCAGGCTGGCCGCAGGAAGCACGGCCCGTGACACTTTAGTTGGTCACATTGCTATCTTGCCCGCAGACCTCCGATCAAAGTTGCGCGCCTCAAGAAACAATTTGAACTAATATGGCTATGTGCCCGCCAGAGGATGTGGTTTCGCATAAATGCGCAATTTTATTAAAAAAGTTCCTCAGACTAAGAATGAGTTTCTCTCCTCTTTATCGATTGTATGTGCTCCGAATAGTCAATACGATCTTGCATTGGATGACGATTCCGCGGGAACGATCTCGTTCGTTGCAACGTTGCTTTGAAAGCGGTCGCCGGACCTTGCGCCGAACGACTTGATCAGGTCGGGCACTAAGAGGAAGGATTTCTGATGAGCACGGTCTTAAACGCCAAAGGTATTCCTCTTCCCTACACCGGCGCGTCCAGTCATTGGTTCTCGGCAACCGGAGCCGGGGCCGAACTGCATGGCACCTCAGGCAACGACTCGTTCTGGGGAGACACCGGCGTCAATGTCACGATGTATGGTGGCGCCGGCGACGACTACTATCACCTCTATTCCACCAACAATAAGGTGGTCGAAGATCCCGGGGCCGGGATCGACACGATCGACACCTGGATGAGCTACAAGCTCCCCGACAATTTCGAGAACCTGGTCGTTACCGGCGCCAATCGATATGCGTTCGGAAATGCGTTGGACAACATCATCAAGGGCGGGTCGGGTCATCAGACGCTGGATGGCGGCAAGGGAAATGATGTCCTGATCGGCGGTGACGGCGCCGACACTTTCGCCATCTCCAAAGGAAATGGAAGCGATCTTATCTTCGATTTCGGTGCGACCGATGTGGTGCGCCTTAACGGCTATGACTTCACTTCGTTCGATGCCGTCCGTTCGCAGATGGTTCAGGTGGAATCGAACGTGATGCTGAACCTCGGATCTGACGAGATCCTGGTGTTCAAGAATACGACCATCGACAAGTTGCAGCCCACCCAGTTCGAACTGCCGATAGACAAGTCCGGAATGACGCTGTCCTTCGCCGACGAATTCAACACGCTGAGCCTTCGGGACGGGCAGGACGGCACCTGGAATTCCAATTTCTCGTGGGGCGCGCCGAACGGCAGCACATTGAGCAGCAATGGCGAGTTGCAATGGTATATCGACGCCAATTACGGGCCGACGAGTTCCGTCCACCCGTTCAGCGTTGAAAACGGCGTCCTCATCATCACCGCCGCGCAGGCGCCGGAGGACATCAAGCCTCTGATCAACAACTACGAATACACATCGGGGATACTGACGACCCACGACAGCTTCGCGCAAACCTACGGCTATTTCGAAATGCGGGCGGACCTGCCCGAAACGGCCGGAGCCTGGCCGGCCTTCTGGCTGCTTCCGGAAGACGGATCGTGGCCGCCGGAGCTGGACGTCGTCGAAACGCGCGGTCAGGATCCGAACACGCTTTTCATGACAGCGCACACCAATGAGACGGGAGAGCACACGAAGGTTTCGTCCACGGTGAACGTTGCGGACACTGACGGTTTCCACACCTATGGCCTGCTCTGGACAAAGGATGAGCTTGTCTGGACCTATGACGGTGTGAAGGTCGCCCAAGCGGCGACGCCGTCCGACATGCACGACCCCATGTACATACTGGCCAATCTCGCGGTCGGCGGCATTGCCGGCCAGCCTCCTGACCATCTGGCTACTCCAGCGGAGATGAAAATCGACTATATCCACGCCTATACGCTGGACCAACCCTTGGACATGGCAAGCGACCACTCGCTCTAAGCGGCGGCTTCATGTTTGAGGCCATTAGCCGTCAGGGAGCGCGGGGATGATTGGAGAGTCCAGTTTGCAGGCAGTTTTCAGGCGCGCCATCGCCGATGTCGGTGCTTTCTCGTTCCTCATCAACATCCTGCTGTTGGTGATCCCCCTCTATCTCTTGCAAGTCTATGACCGCGTCCTGCCTTCCTACAGCGTCGAGACGCTGTTCTACCTGTCGGCTATCGCGGTTCTCGCGCTCGCCTTTCTCGGTCTCCTCGATGCGGTCCGCTCCATCTACACGCAGCGCGTTGCAGCCACTGTCGACGACAGACTGGGTGCGAGGACATTCGCCGTCTCGCTTGAAGCCAAGTACGCCGGCGGCGCAGCCATGTCTCCACTGCGCGACCTTGCCTCGATATGCGCCTTCATCAGGTCACGCAGTGTGGCGGTCTTATTTGACCTGCCGTTTGCTCCCTTCTTCCTCACCCTGCTGTACCTCATCCATCCCTTTCTGTTTTGGCTTACGCTGGCAGGGGTTGCGCTGTTGCTTGCGCTGGTCCTGGCAAATCAGCTCGCCGTCGGCAGGAATGACGCTTTGTCCGCGGAACGTTCGGCTGTCGCCAGCCTGTCGGAGCAGGCCTTTGCCCGCAACGCGGAGACGCTGCTCGCCATGGGCATGGTCCAAAACGCGGCGCGCGTCTGGGGCAGGCACGTGGCGGAGGCGCTAATTCTTCATGACCGTTCGTCCACGGCCAACGCGATCTTCAGCGGAGCATCGCGAGCGGTACGCATGATCCTTCAGCTGGCGATACTGGGCGTTGGAGCATGGCTCGTGCTGCAAGGGAAGATGACGGCAGGGATGATCTTCGCGTCTTCCCTGGTGTCGTCCCGCGCGCTGCAGCCGCTCGACCAACTGATCGGTTCATGGCGGCAGATCGTTGACGCCAGACGATCGTGGAAGCGGTTGGACAAGGCGCTTTCCGCCCATCCGGCACATGCGCGAAAACTGACCTTGCCGGATCCGTCGGGCGAAATTGTCGTGCAGGGCCTGATCCTTGTCGCGCCGAACGCCACGCCCGGCACCGAACCCATCATCAAGCGACTGAACTTCCAGATCGGCGCCGGCGAAGCGGTTGCGATAATAGGTCCAAGCGGGGCCGGCAAGTCCACCCTGGCAAGATTGCTTGTCGGTGCGATCCAAGCGACCAGCGGCTGCGTCAGGATCAACGGCGCCGACCTCAGAAACTGGGACGAGAAGCAGCTTGGCCGTCATGTCGGATATCTCGCTCAGGAGGTGGAGCTCTTTCCCGGATCAATCGCGGAAAATGTCGCCCGCTTTGAACCTGATGCAAGTGACGCCTCTATCGTCGAAGCGGCAAAACGTGCCCAGGCGCATGAACTGATACTGGCGCTGCGCGATGGCTACCAGACCGGAATAGGTCCGTCGGACAGAACACTGTCGGGCGGCGAACGCCAAAGGATCGGGCTGGCGCGCGCCTTTTACGGCAATCCGCGTATTCTTGTGCTGGATGAGCCCAGCACACATCTCGACGGCAGCGGCGAAGCCGCGCTCGAAGACGTGCTTGCCGCGGCGAAAGGAGCGGGCGTTACGACGATCGTGATAACGCACCGCCCTTCGGTCGCCGCAGCCTGCGACCGCGTGATGCTTCTGCGCAGTGGAGTGATCGAAGCCTTCGGTCCAAGCGGCGACGTGTTGCGGCAGCCGATCGCCGGCATCGGCCTTCCCCCGAAGCGCAGCATGGCGGTGACGGGGTCCTTTGCAACGACGATCCGCACCACCCCTCATAACGTCCGCTTTGGATCCTAGAAGATGGCAGCACAGAGTCTCGTCTGGGAAGGCAAAGCGCGCACCGACATCCGGCGGGTGGCTTTCGCCGGATATGCGGCAACAGCGATATTGATAGGTTGTTTTGGCTATTGGGCGGTCAGTGCACCGTTGTCCGGCGCGGTCATCACGCAAGGCACAATCTCGGCGACAGGCGGAAACATCCTCATTCAGCATCCTGAGGGCGGTATCATTCAAGAGTTGCTCGCCCATGAAGGCGATCGCGTGCAGCAGGCCCAGGATCTGATCCTGCTGGATAGAACGGCCGCGCAAGCCGAGCTCAACCGGCTGACGAGACAGTCGATCGCGTTGAAGGCGAGCGCCTCGCGGCTGGAGGCGGAACGCGACGGATTGGACCAGCTTGCGCCAATCACGGCGGCCGCGCCAGCACCGTTCCAGGACGATTTCGAGATTCTGGTTCGAGAACAGCAGAAGGAATTCAATGCCAGGCTCGCCCGGTTTCGATCGGAACAATCGATCCTCGCGCAGCGGGTTGCCATGCATCGCCAGTCTGTCGTCGGATTGCAAGCCCAGAAACTGGCCGTCCAGCAACAGGCCGAAGTGGTGAAGAAAGAGCTCGGCATCAAGACCAATCTGCTGGACAAAGGCCTCACCAATCGCACTGAATATTCGCAGCTTTTGCGCAGCGAAGCCGATCTCGTCGGGCAGGCAGGGGCGCTGGAGGCAAATCTTGCAGCGGCCAACACCCAGATCGTCGAAGCCCAGGAGCAAATCGAGCGCCTGACCACGCAACGCGTGGAGGAAGCCCTGACGAAGCTCGACGAGGTACGGTCTTCGCTGGCCGACATCGACGAACAGATGCGGGCGTCCGAGGCAGTGCTGCGGCGGACGACGATCAAGGCGCCGGCAGCGGGCATCGTGGTGTCGTCCACCTATAATTCCAAGGGCAGCGTGATTGCCCCCGGCGAGAAGATCATGGAGATTCTGCCTACGACATCGGGTCTGGTCGTCGATGCACGGCTGCCGCCGAAAGACATCGACCAGGTTCATGTCGGCCAGCCGGCAAGACTGCGACTATCAGCGTTGAACATGCGGCTCACGCCTGAGATTTCAGCCACCGTGACGCAGGTTTCCGCGGACCGGCTCATCGACCAGGTTACGCATGAAGCGTATTTCCGCGCCAAGCTGAAAATTGCCTCCGCCTTGCCGCCCGGCGTGAAAGCGGAGCAGCTCTATCCTGGAATGCCGGTAGAAGCGTTCATAAGTACTGGCGACCGAAGCTTTTTCGAGTATCTCGCACGGCCGATGCGCGATTCCTTCGCTCGCGCTTTCACGGAGCGATAGATGCCGCGGACCGCGCAATCGATCGGCGCAGCAATGACTGCAAGGGACTTGGCTGTGAGAGTTCAACCTGGCGCGTGCGAACTTCCGCCCAGGTCGAACTCGGCCGTTCACAATTATTGGCTTTTGACCCTGGTCTCACGCGACACTCTTTCCGGCGCTCCCTCTCGCCAGCACACCTGGTGCAAAAATCTCCTGGTCGACGAAGGTCAGTGCCCGCATGGCGCAGCCTTCGCGGATCAGCGGCAGTTCGTTCGGCTCTGCCTCGAAGGAAATCCATTCGGAATGCTGGCCGCCGGCGGTCTGGGCGATGGCCTTGCGCAATGCCGGCTCGATCAGGTCGAAGGCGGCGGCGCTGACGCCGACCATGGCGACGGGCGCCGGATCGATCAGCGCGAAAAGGCTGCCGAGACCGTAGCCGAGGGCTTCGCCGGCCTTGCGGTAGGCCTCCCGCTCGGGCCCATCTCTTTCGCGGGCCACAGCCGCCAGCGCGCGCATGTCGGCGTCGCTGACATCGGCGACGGGTTCCGCGTCCTCACCCAATTGCCTTGCATTGCGCCAGATGGCGTAGTTGCCGGCATAGGCCTCGACGCAGCCGCGCCGTCCGCAGCGGCAGAGCGCGCCGTTCGGCCGATGGATCATATGACCGAACTCGCCGCCCGACGAGTGGGTGCCGGTGAACAATTCGCCTTTCAGCACCAGGCCCATGCCGATGCCGTGCGACAAAAGGATGGCGATGAAATCGTTGCGGTAGCGATCGGGATCGCGCCAGCGCAGCGCGATCGCCATCATGTTGCAGTCGTTCTCCATGGTGGCGGGGATGCCGAACTCGTCTTCGAGGATGTCGGCGAAGGCGATATCGGTGTGCGGCGTGATCGGCGACCACAGCATGGCGCGAGCACGGGTGTCGGTGATGCCCTGGATCGCCAGCGCGATGCGGGCGATCCTGTGAACGTCAAGATCGGGATCTTCGAAACGACGCCGCACGATTGCCGTGCATTCGCCGATCAGCGCGTCGCGCGCTATGGTCAACGTGTCCAGCCGGCGCTGTTCCTCTGATATCACCTGGCCCGCATAGTCGATGACGGCGACGGAGAGAAAATTCAGCGACAGCACCACGGTCATCACCGCTGCCGCTTCCGGGTTGAGGCTGAGCCCGACCTGGGGCCGGCCACGTTTGAGCGAGCCGGCCTCGCTTGGCTTGCTTTCTGTCAGGATGCCTTCACCGATCAGGTCGGAGGAGATCGCCGATATGGTCGAGTGGCTGAGGCCCGTGGTTGCGGCGATCTCGGTGCGTGACGGCTGTCTGGCGCGGCGGACAGCGGCGATCACCATCGCCCGGTTGCGCCGGCGCAAATCGTCGTGGCGGATTCCGACCGACATGTCTGTTCAAGTCCTCCCGGTCGCCGCGGTTCTCCGTCCCCTCGAACGCTGTCGGCAACGCTGTCAAATACTGGCAGAAGCCGCCCGGCCTGTCATTTATTTATTCCGGAGCTCGAAAAAAATTCGCAGACACATCAAAATCCCTCAGAATCGATGTTGACAGCGTTCGGGTGTTGGATCAGTATTTTTTCGAGGCTCGAAAAAATAGAGCCTTTGTGCCGGCCTTAGGGTCAGTTTGGTCGCGCCATACGCGGCGCAGGGAGGATAATATGAAAAGATTCACAGCCGCCATCCTGGCGGGTGTCGCCATGTCGCTGACGCTCGCGTCAGTCGCGCAGGCGAAGGACAAGGTCATCGGCGTTTCGTGGTCCAACTTCCAGGAAGAGCGCTGGAAGACCGACGAGGCCGCCATGAAGACGGCGATCGAGGCAGCCGGCGACAAGTACATCTCCGCCGACGCGCAGTCCAATCCCGGCAAGCAGCTTACCGATGTCGAGAGCCTGATCTCGCAGGGCGCCAATTCGCTGATCATCCTGGCGCAGGATGCCTCGGCTATCGGCCCGGCGGTACAGAAGGCGCTGGACGAAGGCATTCCGGTCGTCGGCTATGACCGGCTGATCGAGAACAAGGACGTCTTCTATCTGACCTTCGACAACAAGGAAGTCGGCCGCATGCAGGCCCGCGAAGTGTTCAAGGTCAAGCCGGAAGGCAACTATGTCTTCATCAAGGGCTCGGGTGCCGATCCGAATGCCGACTTCCTGTTCGCGGGCTCGATGGAAGTGCTCAAGGAAGCCATCGACAGCGGCAAGATCAAGAATGTCGGCGAGGCCTATACGGACGGCTGGCTGCCAGCCAATGCCCAGAAGAACATGGAACAGTTCCTGACCGCCAACGACAACAAGGTCGATGCCGTGGTCGCGGCCAATGACGGCACCGCCGGCGGCGTCGTGGCGGCGCTGACGGCTCAAGGGTTGGCCGGCACCGTGCCGGTCTCGGGTCAGGACGGCGACCACGCCGCGCTGAACCGCATCGCCCTCGGCACGCAGACCGTGTCGGTGTGGAAGGATGCGCGCGAACTCGGCAAGAATGCCGCCGAGATCGCCTCGCAACTTGCCGATGGCAAGAAGACGGGCGACATTGCCGGCGCCAAGGACTTCACGACGCCGGGCGGCAATACTGTCAAGTCGCTGTTCCTGACCCCGGTTGCCATCACCAAGGACAATCTCAACGTCGTCATCGACGCCGGCTGGATCAAGAAGGACGAGGTCTGCGCGGGCGTCGCCGCCGGCACCGTCGCAGCCTGCAACTAAAGCTGGGCTCTCTCTGCATTCTCAACGCCGCGGCCCAAAAGCCGCGGCGTTTTCTCAAAAAGATTTGTGTTTCCGCATCACGCGGATAGCTTCTAGGCTGGTTCCGGTATTCGCGTCAGACGGCCCGCCGGTTGGGAGGAAATCATGACCGACACGACGTCCAACCTACCTGCTGCAAATACCCCCGCAGACCAGGCGCGTGCGTCCGAACTGAGCACTGTCGGACGCTTCCTCAAGGCAACCGAACTCGATACGCGCATGATTGGCATGGTTGGTGCGTTGCTGGTCATCTGGGTTGGCATTCACATCTTGTCGGGCGGACTTTTCCTGACGCCGCGCAATCTCTGGAACCTGTCGGTGCAGACCTCCTCGGTCGCGATCATGGCAACCGGCATGGTGCTGGTCATCGTCATGCGCAACATCGACCTTTCGGTTGGTTCCGTCGAAGGCGTGATCGGTATGATCATGGGCGTGGCGCAAGCCGAATTCCTCATTCGTGTCATCGGCTTCCAACTTGGAAATCCCTGGCTCTGGATCATCGCCCTGGCCGCCGGTGTGGTGCTCGGCCTTGCGATCGGCGCCTTCCAGGGCTTCATCATCGCCTATCTTGAGGTTCCTGCCTTTATCGTGACGCTGGGCGGTCTTTTGGTTTGGCGCGGCATGGCATGGCTGATCACCAACGGGCGCACGGTCGCGCCGCTTGACGCCACGTTCCAGCTGATGGGCGGCGGGCCGCGGGGCTCGGTCGGCGCTACCGCCAGCTGGATCATCGGCGTCGTCGCTTGCGTGGCTGTCGCTTTCGCGCTGCTCAACGGCCGCTCGCAGCGCAAACGGTTCAACTTTCCACTGCGGCCCGTCTGGGCGGAGATCTTCCTCGGCGTGGTCACCTGTGCGGCCATCCTTGGGGCCGTCTGGATCGCTAATTCCTATCCGTGGCCAATCGGCATCGTGCGCCAGTATGCGCAGCAGAACGGCATCACCATTCCCGAAGGTGGGCTGTTCATCGCCCACGGCGTCGCCATACCGGTGCTGATGGCGGTCGCGGTCGGCATCGTCATGACCTTCATCACCAGGCGCACCCGTTTCGGTCGCTACGTCTTTGCAATCGGCGGCAATCCGGAGGCCGCCAATCTCGCCGGCATCAACACGCGCTGGGTGACCATGAAAGTGTTCATGATCATGGGCGTGCTGGCCGCGATCAGCGCGGCGATCTCGTCGGCCCGCCTCAACGCGGCGACCAATGCGCTAGGCACGTTGGATGAGTTGCTGGTGATCGCCGCCGCCGTCATCGGCGGTACCTCGCTTGCCGGTGGCTCCGGAACGGTGCTCGGCGCCATGCTCGGCGCGCTGCTCATGCAGTCACTGCAGTCCGGCATGGTGCTGCTCGGCATCGACTCGCCGCTGCAGAGCATCGTCGTTGGCGCCGTGCTGGTCATCGCCGTCTGGCTCGATACCGTCTATCGCAAGCGGGTCTGAGCATGATCCCGAGAAGTGAAAACGGTTTTCTCGGACAAACGGAAATCGTCTGTCCAGAGATCATGCTCAAGCAGGAACTATCGGGGAGAAACGATCATGGCTGACAAAATCGACCCCGCGGACACCGCGCTGATCGACATGCGCAACATCTCAATTGCGTTCGGCGGCATCCGCGCCGTCGACGACGCCTCGATCGATCTTTTCCCCGGCGAGGTCGTGGCGCTGCTCGGCCACAACGGCGCCGGCAAGTCGACATTGATCAAGATCCTGTCCGGCGCTTACAAACGCGATGCGGGCCAGATCTTCGTCAACGGCGAGGAGGCAGCTATCTCCAATCCGCGCGACGCCAAGAAATACGGCATAGAGACGATCTATCAGACACTGGCGTTGGCCGACAATGTCGACGCCGCAGCCAATCTGTTCCTCGGCCGGGAGCTGATGACCGCCTGGGGTACGCTCGACGACGTTGCCATGGAGGCCGAGGCGCGCAAGGTGATGGGCCGGCTCAATCCGCGCTTCCAGCGCTTCAAGGAGCCGGTGATCAAGCTGTCGGGCGGCCAGCGGCAATCGGTGGCGATCGCGCGCGCGATCCTGTTCAACGCGCGCATTCTTATCATGGACGAGCCGACGGCGGCGCTTGGCCCGCAGGAAACGGCCCAGGTCGGCGAACTGGTCAGGCAGCTCAAGTCCGACGGCATCGGCATCTTCCTGATCAGCCACGACATCCACGATGTATTCGACCTTGCCGATCGGGTCTGCGTCATGAAGAACGGCCAGGTCGTCGGCACCGCCCGCACTACGGACGTGACCCAGGATGAGGTGCTCGGCATGATCATTTTGGGCAAATGCCCGCCCGGCGCCATTCCCGGACCGGGCGCACTGAAGATCGCCGCTTGAGGCTTGCCGGTAGCGATGCCGCCTGACCGGAGGAATGTGCCGGGTCCGGACCATCCGATGTGCCAGCCGTCAGGATGCCTTGGCCTTGCCATTGTATTGGCACGGCGACTTCCCCATAAAAGGCCCGACATGCTCATGGACCGCATCATCCGTTGAAGAAGCTTTTTCCAACCGTCGCGTTCATCGCCGTCGCGCTGATCAGCATGACGATGGCGGGGTTCGCCTATTTCGCGACGCAAGAGGCCGCCCGCATCAAGTTCGAAGCGACGGCTGACGACGCGCTCAACCGGATCGAGAGCCGCATCGACCTGCATTTGTCGCTGCTACGCTCGACACAGGCCCTGTTCGATGCCCGCAACGGCGATATTTCCGGCGCCGAGTTCAACGCGTTCTTCAAAGCGCTCGATGTCGATAGAAATTTTGCCGGCTTGCGCGGCATCGGCTATCTCAGGCTGGCAAAGGCTGGAGACGAGACGGCGGTCGAACGCGATATGCTGTACGACCATGGCGTCAACCATCCAATCTATCCTGATACCACGCAGCCCTGGCGCACCCCCGTCGTGCTGTTCGAACCGCTGGACCCGTCCAACCAGGCCAGCATCGGCTACGACATGTTCAGTGAACCGGTGCGGCGCGCAGCGATTGAAAAGGCGATGTTGGATGACCAGCAGCACGCCAGCGGGCTGGTGCAACTGGGCCAGGAGACGGGTGCCGCGCAGACGTTCACCGGCTTCCTCGTCTTCGTGCGACTCAATGTCGAAACGGCACCCGATGCCATCGATGCGCCCAGATCCTCCACGGCGGGTTTTCTTTATGCGGCTTTTCGAACCAGCGATCTGTTCCAGACCGCGCTCAGTCGATCGCCGCTGCTGCCGGTCAACACGGAAATCTACGACGGCGACGGCGCGGTGAACGGCGACAATCTGCTGTTCCGGTCGGAAACGCCACCGGCTTCGACCTTCGGCGACAGGCTGCTGGTCACCCGCAAGATCGTTGTGGCCGGGCGGCCATGGACTGTTTTGTTCCGGCCGACGAGCGCCTTCTCGCAGCCTTCGTCGCGCGCCATTCCGGTGATGCTGGGGCTGTTCGGCCTGTTGTTGGCGGGCGCCATCGCGCTGGTCGCGCGTTACCAGGAGCGCGCCTATGAGGCGGCGGCGCGCTTGCACGAGACGACGGAAAAGAGCCTGCTCGAAAAAGACCTGATGCTGCAGGAGATGAAGCATCGCATCAAGAATTCGATCACCAGGGTGCTGGCGATCGCGCGCCAGACGGCTTCGCGGGCCACAGACGTCAATGAGTTTTCCGCATCCTTCTCGGCCCGGCTCCAGGCGATGGCGGCGTCCCAGGACATGCTGACGCGCTCGCGCTGGCAAAAGGCAGATCTTGCCGATCTCTTGCGCATCGAGCTTGGCCAGGTGTTCGGCAAGGAGCTGCCCGAAGGGCTGTTGTCAGGGCCGCAGGTGCTGCTCGACGAAAACACGACGCAAGCGCTCGGCTTGATCTTTCACGAACTGGCGACGAATGCGCTGAAATACGGCGAAGCCGGCAATTCGGCCAATTCGCTCAAGGGGGACTGGGCGCTGAAAGTGGACTGGTCGCTCGAAGGACGCGGGCGTGACAGGACGCTGGCTCTCAACTGGCGCGAAACCGGTCAGAAGAAACTCGAAGCGCCTGCCAAGACCGGATTCGGCACCAAGCTGATAGACCTTAACGTCACGCGCGAATTGCGCGGCACGATCCATCGCGATTACCGGGCCAATGGGCTGAACGTGGAAATCAGAATCCCCCTGGCGAACTGAGCGCGATCGCCAGGCGCAGAATCAACCATCCAAACAACGAAAATCCGGAGGCCGGCGGACCGGTCTCCGGACCAACGTTTCGATTATCGCCGAACTAGTTGCAGCGAGCCGTGTAGATCCGGCCGCGATGATCGCGATACTGGCAATAGCCATTGCGCAGGTTGCGCACCAGCAGGCCGGAACCGGCACCCACGGCCGCGCCGATCAGCGCGCCCTTGCCGCCGCCGACCAAGCCGCCGACACCGGCGCCAATCAAGCCGCCGCCAACCACGTCCTGTTCGGTCGAGGTGCAGCCACTGACCGCCACCACCGCAACCATGGCAATAATCATCTTCCGCATAGAGTCACTCCTCACTTTGTGTCCCACTTTAGCAAGCTCCAGCTACCATTTAGCATGAAACGGCGGCCTTTGCTGCTGCAATCTATTGTTGGTGAAGAGAGTCTTTTTCTGGGCGTACCATGTTCGACGCTATCGCGACGCTGGAATAGCCAGGGAAGCATCGACAGTGCCGTCGAAACGCACATTCCAGATGATCTGGTCATAATCGTCTTCCGGAGCCGGATCGACCGAAAGGCCCGATATTCCGAGCCTGCTCCTGACCATCGACTCATCGGTCCCAAATCACTCTTGCCACAGTAACGGCCCTCATTCGGCAGGGTTCCTGCACGGCAGCTTCGCGACTCATAAGGATGGAGGGCATGGCGCGCGGGGCGCAGACTATCAGTAGGCCAGTTGGAAGAGCACGACTGCGAGTATGACCGCAGCCAGACCTAAGGCGAGAAGGCGCTGTGAGGCCTGAGGGATAGGAGGCATCGGTACGGACGCCTCGGAATCTTCAAACTCGCCCATGGCGATACGAGCCGCCTGTTCCAGTCTGTTCATGTCGGCAACGGTCAAGGCATTCCTCCCGCACCATGCTGCGGAATGTCCGGCGATACAACGAGTTCCAGCGGTATCTCGGAAAAACAGCATCGACTTTTATGGTGAACAGCCGGTTAAGGATCCGGCAAACGCCGGTCCCTCATTCCGTCTCGAAATTGCCATGCGGAACAACAAGGCGGTATTCGAGGCGATCGGCCGCGATTTCGAGCGTCGCCGTGCCGTTCAGCGATGCCGGCACGACCCGTTCGAGTGCGACGCTGCCGAAGCGCTTCTCGCTACGCTGGTTGTCGTTGGCTCCGATTGTCTCGGCCCACGTCAGAGACAGGGAGGTCCCGGTGTCGTCGGGAGTCAGGCTGGCTGTAACCTCGACAAACCCATTCGGCCGCGACAGGGCGCCATAGCTCACCGAGTTGACGGCGAGTTCATGCATGGCGAGGCCGATATGCAGGGCAGCGTTGGGATTGAGATAGGGGTTTGCCCCCTGAAAACGCAGGCTGCGCACCGGATCCCCGCCGTAGCGGCCAACCTGGCCCGACACCAGTTCGCGAAGTGCGGCGCCCCGCCAATTGGAGGAGGTCACGAGATCCTGGGATGAAGCCAGTGATTGCAGCCGGCCACGGAAGCGTGTCAGGAAATCGCCGATGCCGTCGGAGTAGCGCCCGGTCTGGGTGGCTATGCTTTGAATGATCGCCAGCAGATTCTTCGAGCGATGACTGACTTCACGCAACAGCGTCGTGAGGGTCTGCTCGCGGCGTTTCTGCTCGGTCGTCTCGACCATCGTGGTGACGACGCCTTGCACCGTGCCGCCATCGCCGTGGTCGGCATCGATCCAGACTTGAAACCAGCGGATGCCATCCTCGGCGGGAACGCTGATCTCGAGATGTTGCGGGTTGCCGGATGCAATGACGTCGCGTTTGGCTGCGCCAATACGGTCTGCCTGCGCCGCCGGCAGGATGCCATTGCTGTCGGCGGTATCGGAGACCCAGGGCGCACGCATGTTGCGCGCCCATACGGTCCTCATCTCGCGATCCTGATAGAGAACGGAAATGCCTGCATTGTGCAAAGCGTGGAGAAGAGCCCGACCAAGCTGCATGCCGTTTTCGGCAGGATGCAAGGCGATGACTTCATCGCTTTGCACATCGTCCTCTCTATTTCCGATTCTGGAACGCATCGGCCAATCTGTCCACCCAACTCAGACTGAACGGCTCACTGTTGAATGGGTTCCACAGGAGATTTCCCGAAACGAGCCTCCAAAAGCGGTCCGCCGGACGGTGCCCTTTGAAGGATACCGCCCGGCGGTGACTGGAAACCGTTTGAGGGGTGCGGCTTCCAGTGTTCGCTCGATGATCGCTCGGTCCTCACGCCCGTCTGAACAGACCCGCAAGAAGCGAAATGATCAGGAAAGCGAGAAAGATGAAAAACAATATCTGCGCTATGCCAGCAGATGTACCGGCGATACCGCCGAAACCAAGCGCGCCGGCGATGATTGCCACGACGAGAAATACGAGCGCCCAGTAAAGCATGATCCATCTCCTTCGAATGGTGCGATGAAAACGTGGGTAGATGCGGTTTGTTCCACCCTTTGCCGAAAAAGACGATGCTTGCAAATCGTTCGGAGCTGGGGGCGCGGGGAAATTTGCCGTTGCCGCCCGATGCGTGCATCAGGCGGCACGAATTGGAGAATTGATGAATTGAAGATATGGAGAAAATCGGCGAGCGAGGCTATCGCCTCGGGTTCGTCAATTCTTCAATTCATCCACTCCTCAATTGCCGACTATGCGGCGGCTTTCGCCTGGCGATCGAAGAACAGCGCCTGGCTGATCAGCGCCTTGACCATGTCCGGATTGAACGGCTTGGTGACCAGAAAGGCCGGTTCGGGACGCTCGCCGGTCAACAGACGCTCGGGAAAGGCGGTGATGAAGATCACCGGCACCGACGTCGACGACAGGATCTCGTTCACCGCCTCGATGCCCGAACTGCCGTCGGCAAGCTGAATGTCGGCCAGCACCATCTTCGGTCGTGTCTTGCCGAACATCGTCACCGCCTCATCATGGGTACGCGCCGTTCCGACGACGCGGTGCCCGAGGCTCTCGACCATTTCCTCTATGTCCATTGCGATCAGCGGTTCATCCTCGATGATCAGTACGTCGGTGGCCACCTGGCGAGAAATCTCGGTGCTAGCCTGCGCCAGCAGCTCCGAAAATTCCTGGTCGCCGACATCGAGTATCTCTGCCGCCTCGTCCTCGCTGAAACCTTCGACGGCGACGAGCAGGAAGGCCTGACGGGGAAGCGGCGCAATCGCATTCAGATTGGCGGCGGCCCGCTGTTCCCACGCCGATTGCGCGTGCTCCTGCGGGACGCGGATGGCGACCGATGTGAACAGCTTGGCGAAAACCTTGTACAGTGCGATACGGTCGCTCGATGCCTCAGGGAAGATGTCGATATCGGCTATGATGGCTTCGAGCATCGCGGCGACCATGGCGTCGCCACTTTCCTGCGATCCGGAAACGGCCCGCGAGAAGCGGCGCAGGAACGGCAGGTGTGGTGCGATGGTGGCAGATAAGCTCATGATAGTACGTCTCCCTCAGAATGACGTGGTTGCATAGATGGCAGATCGAGCCGATTGCAAGCCCAGTCAAACAACGCCGGTCCTGAGAAAAAGTTCCCGGCCCTGATGGAACTAATGCGGGAAGAGAGCGTTTGGAATGGGGATGGGGCAACCAGACGAGGGGGGCCGCTTGCGTTGTCGAGTCCGTTGTGAGCGGCTTGGTTTCTGGAATATAAGGGCAAAATGAAGGATATGACGAAAGATATTCTGGCTGGCGCCGCGGGCAGGCGCCGGAACGGTTCCGGTGACGCGCTTGGGCCGAACTCCGAAATCGGACGCAAACTCAAACAATATTACGACGAACTGGTCTCTGACGATGTGCCGGATCGCTTCGCCCGGTTGCTCAGCCAACTGGAACAGGCCGAACCTGCGCAGAAGAAGGACTGAGGCATGGCAGCGGTCTCCCAAGGCTTCAAGACCGATCTGCTTGGGGCGATCCCGAGCTTGCGCGCTTTTGCTGTGTCGCTGACGCAGAATGCCGACAAAGCGGACGATCTTGTCCAGGAAACGCTGGTCAAGGCGTGGGACAAGCATGAGAGCTTCCAGCCCGGTACCAACCTCAAAGCATGGCTTTTCACCATCCTGCGCAATGAATTCTATTCGCAGATGCGCAAACGCGGGCGCGAGGTGCAAGACAGCGACGGTATCATGACGGCCAGGCTTTCCGTTCATCCGGCCCAGCATGGCCAGCTCGACCTGAAGGATTTTCGCGGCGCCCTCGAACAATTGCCAGAGGACCAGCGCGAAGCCATCATCCTTATCGGTGCGTCGGGTTTCTCGTACGAAGAGGCCGCCGAGATCTGCGGATGCGCGGTCGGGACGATCAAGAGCCGGGTTAGCCGGGCCCGCACACGCTTGCAGGAGATCCTGAAAATATCAGGCGAAGACGAGTATGGTCCGGATGCGATTTCTGCCCAGGTCACGGGCACGCCGGCCAGTTGACCTGGGATCGCCAGGCCGCAATCCGCAAGGTCGGGATCTTGTTTCAATCCGAAGAGGCACGTCCGCAGGCCGCCGCCACCGCTTGCACCAGGTCTTCACCCGAATAGGGTTTGCCGACCAGCCTGACGCCCGGAAAGGCTGCCTTGATTTCATCGGCATCCGAATAGCCCGTCGCAAATACGAAAGGTACGCCTGCCGCGCGCAGCCCCGAAGCGAAATCGAGTGTCGAGGCACCGGCCACCATGAGATCGACAATGGCTGCATCGAACTGTGTGGCGACCTCGCGGCCGTCGACTTCGGTCAGATCGCGGGCGATCACCACTTCACCGGCGCCGTGGTCGCGGCAAAGCTGCTCGACATCCATGGCGATGAGAAATTCATCCTCCAGAACGAGAATCCGCAATCCGTCAAGCAATGTGGGCACAGGCGATGTCTCCTTGAAACGCATTAAGTCATGATCACTAATTGGCGTGCTGTCATTTAAAAAAGACATGTGGCCGGCGGCGGAACCTCAATCCTTGCAACGCGTTGAAATGCAGTTCGTCCGAAGAGCGGCTTTTCAGCGCAAAGCAGCCCCCCTCTACCCGCCAATATAGCTGCGAGAACTGCCCGTTGCGGCCGTTGCCGGTTTTCCGCGAGTTCGAAAAACAGGACCTGGCCTTCGTCAGCAAATTCAAAAAGGGCAACTCGCCGTCGATAACGGTGCCACGGTCCGGGCCAAGGTCGTCGGGCTGAACGGCAAGCACTCCATCCAGATACCGATCACTCAACAACACATCGCCGACACGCTCGGCCTGTCGCTGGTTCATACCAACAAGACGATCCGCAAGCTGATGGATCGCAAACTGATCGCCTGGCGCGACGGCGGCTGCGAAATCATCGACGCTGAAGGGCTAAAGCGACTGGCCAGCTGGGAAGGGTTGGGCGAGGCGCGCCGGCCGCTGATCTGACGAGGCGCCTTTTGCCTTGTCGGCGGACGGGTGCGCGCCGATGAGTTTTCGGCTAGTTTGTCCCCGGTGTCGGAACCTTGAGACATGCGGCGCGTTTGAAATCGAGCAATCACAGGGAGTTAAGCGATGGCAACTGCCGCAGGAAAGACCGCAAGCGAGGCCCGTGCAAATGCGGACCTCGAAGCCGATATCAGGCAGCTGAAGGCCGATATCGACAAGCTCACCAAGCAGTTGGCCAAGACCGGCGAGCATGGCTATGGCACCGCGCGTCGTGCAGCCACGGAAGGCGTCGAGCAGTTGCGTGCGCAAGGCGAAGCAGCCTTTGACAGCCTGCGCAGCAACGCCAAGGATATCGAAGCACAAATGATGGCAAGCGTGCGTGAGAAACCGGTGACGTCATTGGCGATCGCTGCCGGCGTCGGTTTCCTTTTCGCGCTCCTCGCGCGTCGCTAGTCGCATCCCCTGATGGGAATGCTCGCATCCCTGATTTCCGGCTTGGCGTCGGGCGAAGCCGTTGCCGCCGTGCGCCGGGCGCGCACGGCGGCAATCGTCTATGGGCTGGCTCTGACGGCCGCGCTCTGTGGTCTCGGTTTTCTGGTCGGCGCAGCCTATATCTGGGCGGCGACGCGCTACGGGTCGCTTGCCGCCGCGCTGGGCTTTGGCGCCGCTTTCTTGGTGCTTGCCGGGCTGATTCTGCTGATTTACCAGCTATCCGCAGGCTCGCGCGCCCGACGCCGGGCGCAACGCCGCAACGCCGACATGAAAGCAGTTGGCATCGCCGCTGCGCTCGCCGTGCTGCCGACGCTGCTCAAGGGAAAAGGCGGTCTCGGTGTCATTCTCGGTCCGGCTGTAGCGCTCGCGGCTTACGCGATCTACCGCGAGAATGTGAAACCTGATGATCCGGACGAGAGCGAGCGGAAATAGGGTCTTTTTTGTCGAGTATGATCTTTTCCGAAATCGGCTTCCACTTTTCGGGATTATGGCCTGTTACTTCGACAGATCCTCCAGCGGCATCGATATCTCGGCAAACACGCCTTCCGGTCGGAATTCGTGGGTCACTTCGCTGGCAATGACCTTGGCAAGGCTGCGGCGGATGAGGATCGAGCCGAAGCCATGCCGCTCAGGCGGGACGACTTGCGGGCCGCCGCTTTCGCGCCAGGTCAGCACAAGGCGCTGGGCGCCCTTTCTGCCTTGCTTCCTCCAGCCGAGATCAATCCTGCCTGATACGACCGACAGCGATCCGTACTGCAGTGCATTGCTACCCAGTTCATGCAGGATCAGGCCGAGCCCTACGGCCTGGTCGGGCGACAGCAGCAAATCGTCGCCGGAGATCGTCAGGCGCGCCTGTTTGGCCGTGTCGAAGGGCCTGACCTCGATCTGGACGAGTTCACGGATGCCGATGCCGCGCCACTCGCGGTCCGATAGCAGGCTGTGGGCGATGCCCAAGGCCTGAAGCCGGGCGCCAAAGGCCTCGAGGAATTCGCTCGGCTGGCGGGCGTGACGCACGGTCTGCGTCGCCAGTGCCTGGACCGTCGCCAGCGTGTTCTTGACGCGGTGGTTGAGCTCACGCAGCAGCAGCCGTTGCCGTTCGTCGCCAAGCTTGCGCTCCGATATGTCGTAGTTGACGCCGAAGATCAGCGTCGGCTTGCCGTCGCCGTCTCGCTCGATGACGCGGCCACGCGTGGCGAGCCAGCGCGGCGGATGAATGCCCTTCACCCGGTATTCGCCGAAATAGTCGTCGCTGCCAGTCAAGGCATCGCGAAAGCGGGTCTCGGTCTGGTAGACGTCGCGCGGATCGATGGCGGTGAGGATGTCGCGTGCCCGCAACCGGTTTGAGCGCGGCAGGTTGAACAGCTCCGTCAGCAACGTGTCGCATTCGATGACGTCAGTACGGATGTCCCACGCCCAACTGGCGAGCGACGCCGCGTCGAGCGCGATGGCGCGTCGTTTTTCCTCGCGCACGAGTGCAGCCTCGGCGATGGCGCCGCTGCGGGTCGCGTCCTTCAAGATGAACAGGCTGGCGGCGAGATCGGCGAGCGCCTTCAACTGGTCGAGCTCGGCGCGGGATGGAAAGGGATGAGGCTTGCTGTCGAGCACGCACAGCGCGCCGATGCGCGCACCCGCCACGATTATCGGCGCGCCGGCATAGAAGCGTACATGGTGCTTGCCAGTGACCAGCGGGTTGGTCTTGAAACGGGGATCCGTCGTCGCATCCGCGACCACCATCGGTTCGTGGCCGGCAGCAATCGCATGGGCGCAGAAGGACGTGTCGGCCGCGGGTGCGGTCTCGTCCAAACCGAAGCAGGATTTGAACCATTGCCGCCCATGGTCAAGGAGTGTGACAGTGGCGATCGGCACCTGCATCACTGCCGCGGCAAGACTGCTGATGCGGTCGAAATCCGGGTCGGCCGCAGTATCCAGTATCTCCAGCCCATGCAGCACGGCCAGCCGGTCCTCGTCCTCGACCGCGCACGCAACTTCGGCCGGCAAATCCGGCACTATCTTGGCCTTGCTATTCACCCAAGTCCCCAATGCCCGGTCTTCGTCCTCGCCGGCGCGCCGTCTTCGTCGGCCCGGAACCATCCTAGCGAGGAACCGTTACATGACCATATTGTGCCAGGCGCGTCACCTGGTGCAAAACGAGACAAGGACCGACCATGCCCAAGATCATTCCCGAAAACAAAGCGCGTCAGGGGCGATGGGGCTGGCATGGCCTGCGCATTTTGATTGCCGCGCTGTTGCTGGCCTTCGCGGCCTGGGGTATCGCCGAGATCTATGGTGAAATTGTCAAGACGCCGGCGACAGAGCAAGGAAGTGCGCCGAGCGGCTAGATTTTCGGGCTTCATCGTTAGAGATCGCATCAGGCAGCCTTTGCCTCGGCGACGCTGGCCGGCACTAGGACATTTAGTGCGCCAGGGCGGATTTCGATCGTCGTTTCACGGTCGAGACGGACCAGTTCTCCATCCATCACGGCGCGAAACTTGCTGCTCCCCGAATGGATTTTCAGGACCGTCTTGTTCGCCTGATGGATTTCGACATGTTCGTTGTCGCGCCATTTGCCGCGTGCCATATTGAAGAAGAATTTGACCAGTTCGGCGCGTTGTTGCGCCACCGTGATATAGACGCCAAGCACGCCGCCTGCCGGGTTGTCGGCATATGGCAAGTGGCCTTCGCCGAACAGATTGTTGGTGATGCCGATGCCGGTAATGCGGGCCGCCATCTCGGCGTCGCCGATGCTGAGCGTCACGTTCATCGCCGGTGGATTGTTGATCGTGGCCCAGGCCGCCTTGGCCGAGGCGCGGATTTTCCCCAGACGTGAACCAAACTCCATCTTTTGGCGCAGTTGCACCAGCTTCGCATGTATGCCGATCGAGAACTGGTGGATGAAGGGCCTGCCGTTGGCAGTCGCCATGTCGACCGCAATGATTTCGCCGTCGGCGAAAGATTCAAGCGCGGCATCGAGCGTCTGGGGAATACCCAGCCCGCGCGCGAACAGGTTCATGGTACCTGCCGGCAATATGGCGAGCGCCTTCTTCGTGCCCATTAGCCGGGCAGCCGCGGCGGAAATGGTCCCGTCGCCGCCACCGGCCAGCACGACATCGATAGTGCGACGTGAAGCCACGCTGTCGAGCGTTTCCACTACATCCTTACCGGCGACAATCTCGATGCTGAGAGAGTGACCTGCCGTCTCCAACGTCCGATGCATCCTATCGGAGAAAGCGGCAATGTCGGTTGTGCGCAAGGTGCCACCTTCCCGGTTCAGCACCGCTGCAAATTTCATGCCCCGCTCCGTTATTCGACCATGGTTGGACCGGGACAGACCCAGCCACAGGCTGAAACGCGGCGAAGCGGGAAAGGTTCCGCTCGAGAGCAATCGACATTCGCTCGGCTTGCTCTGCGGCCAAGGCACATCGCCCGGTGATTCTGGCACGGATGCCCGCGCTTTTTGTCGGAACAACAGCATGCTCACGACGTTGTGAAGCTGTAAAAGACGCCGCGTCCGATCGCCTTTAGCGACGATGCGTGGCGTGCACGAAATCAGGCACGAGGAGAGAACATCATGACCCGCAACCTCTTAGCCACGACCGCACTCGCAGCGCTGGTCGCGACCGGGGCCTACGCGCAGAGCACGACAGCCCCGGCGCCAGCGACCGGTCCTGCCGTTCAGCAGCCAGGCGCCGCTCCAGTGCGCGCAGAGGGCAGCATCGTCACCAACATCATCGGCGAATCCGTCTACAACGGCACCGCCGATGATGCCGAGAATATCGGCAAAGTCACTGACGTCGTCTTCGACAAGGATGGGCAGGCGAAATCCGTCATCATAGGCGTGGGCGGCTTTCTGGGTGTAGGCACGAAAAATGTCGCGTTCGACTATGACAAACTGCAATGGGCCGAAAAGAACGGCGACCGCTGGCTGGTTGCCCGGACCACCAAGGAAGAGTTGACTGCGCAGGCTGAATTCGACACGAAGCCCTACGCTCCTGCGCCTCCCGCTCCGACTGCGGCGCCAACAGCACCTGCGACGACGAATACCGCGCAAAACCCTGTCGACATGAACGCCGCTCCGACGGAACCCGTGAAGCGCGCCGACGGCAATCTTGCCACCAACATCATCGGCGAAACCGTCTACAACGGCACCGGCGATGACGCGCAGAACATCGGCAGCGTCAACGACATCGTTCTGACCAAGGAAGGCAAAGCGCAGTCCCTGATCATCGGCGTCGGCGGATTCCTTGGTATAGGGGCCAAGAACGTCGCCTATGATTTCAACAAGGCCAAATGGGCCGAGAGGAACGGCGATCGCTGGCTGGTGGCCCAGACCACCAAGGAAGAGCTGCAGGCGCAGCCGGATTTCAACCGCAAGGCCTATGATCCGCTGCCGGCAACGACGGCTTCCAATGCGCCTCCAGCAACCGCACCGGCCGCCGCGACGGTTCCTGACCAGACTCCTGACCAGACAAAGACCGCAGCCATCGACAAGTCTGCGCTGACGGAAATGCCGGTTGGTGAGATCCGCGCCGACGATCTGAAGGGCACCACCGTCTACGGTGCCAACGACGCCAAGGTCGGCGTGATCGGCGACGTCGTCTTGACCCCCGACAAAAAACCCGATGCCGTGATCGTCGATGTCGGCGGCTTCCTCGGCATTGGCGCGAAGGAGGTCGCGGTCGGCATGGATAACCTCAAATTCATGACCGACAAGAACGGCAAGAAGTATCTCTACACGACCTTCACCAAGCAACAGCTTGAGGCTCAAACCGCCTATGAGAAGGGTAGCTATGCCCAAAAGCGCGATCAGCAGCGCATGATCATGAGGTAGGCAACAGGCAGTAGGGCTGGACCGTCGACGTACCGGTTCGCCTTACTGCCCTAATCCCCTTACCACTCCAGCTATGTGACCAACCACGCCGTGCTCGGTCAGTTCGGCCAGTGCCAGCGACTGGTCGAGATGTTCGGCTCGCCAGGCGAGCAGCCGTTCGGCGAACTCCAGCCGCACGACGAGATAGGCTGGATCGGCGGCCAGATTGTTCAACTCGCCCCTATCATTTTCCAGATCGAACAGCAGCGGCGGCAGGCCGCCACCGAAATGCACATATTTGAATTTTTCTGTGCGGATGACGGCGAGGTTGCACTGGCGTGAGGCGATGCCGAAATGCCGTTCAGCCTCACCATCGGCGATCGAACGGAAATCGAACTCCCAGTGCGCGGCATCGCGCCAGTCCGGAGGGCTTCCGCCGTCCAGGAACGGCTTCACCGAGTATCCGTCGAGATGCGGCGCGGGTGCTTCGCCGAGCAGATCGAGAAGCGTCGGCAAAATGTCCACCGCTTCGGTGAAGCGATCGACGCTGCCGCCGGCAGCCGTGGCGTGGAGCGGGTCGCGGATGATCAGCGGAATGTGGTAGCTGCCGTCGAAGTAGCCGCCCTTGCCCAGCATGAAATGGTCGCCCATCATCTCGGCATGGTCCGATGTCAGCACGATGATGGTGTCGTCCCACGCGCCCGCGGCCTTGACCGATTGCCAGATGCGACCGAGCTGCGCGTCGACCTCGGAGATCATGCCGTAATAGATGGCGCGGATGCGGCGAAAGTCGTCCTCGTTCCAGTCGTGCACCTTGCCCTTGGCGTCGGGACGGAATTTCATCTGCTTCTGCCGGCCTAGATCAAAGGCGAGATAGGGATGGCTTTCGGCCTCTGTCTGCCAGTTTGCCGCACGCTGGAAGGAAGGTCCGTCGCGCGGATCATACATCGTGTTGTAGGGCTCCGGGACGATGAAGGGCGGATGCGGGCTGATGAAGGAAAGATGCGCGAACCAAGGCGCCGCGTCCTCCTGCTCGCCGAGCCAGCGCGTGAATTCGCCGGTCAGGAAGGCGGCCGGGGTTTCGTTTCTGGTGTAAACAGGCGGCGCGTTGCTGACGGATGCGATGGCCTTGCCTTGGGCCACCGGGCGGTGGATGTCGGGAGATCCGGCGCTGATGTCGACGCCCCGCTGCTTCAGCCAGGAAAGCCACTGTTTCTGATGTTCGGGCAGCAGCTGGCGCACCGCAAAGCCCGGCAGCACGCCTTCATAGCTTTGCAGCCGCGGGTCGCCCGGCGCCAGCAAGCGCGGATCGAGTGAGACGTCGGTGTAGCCGAACAGCGTCGGATCGTAGCCCAGACCGCGCGCATGCAGCGCGATATTGCCGTGACGGGCGTCGAGCGGCGTACCGTTGCGGCAGACGCGGTTGTTCATCTGGTAGAGGCCAGTGTAGAAGCAGGCGCGGGCCGGCGAGCAGGGCGCCGCGCCGCCATAGTGCCGCTTGAACAGCACACCCTCCGCGGCCAGCGCATCGGCATTCGGCGTCTTCACGAGCGGGTGGCCCGCGGCCGACAGGCAATCGCCGCGCCACTGGTCGCATGTGATCAGCAGAATGTTAGGCCGCCTGGTTTTCCCAGTCACTCGCGATACCCCCTGTCCGGATGCTCGAAAACGCCGCTCATGGAACCGAATTCTGCCGACGGCGCAAGTCTGTCTTGTGAGTCGTTTGGTGAACGGTTCCCCATCAATTGTTCACTTGTACAACACAGTCCATTCTGTGTTTGCCGCCTTTGCCTTAAGCGCCCGCATCCTCATATTGGCGTGGACAGCGGCGAGGGCCGCACAAGCACCAAGGGAAGGAGCAAGACATGCTCGACCAGATCAAGGGCCTGCATCACGTCACCTCGATGGCCAGGGATGCCCGGCAGAACAATGAGTTCTTCACCCAGAAGCTCGGCCAGCGCCGAGTCAAGAAGACCGTCAACTTCGACGCGCCCGATGTCTACCACCTCTATTATGGCGACGAGACAGGCACGCCCGGTTCGGTGATGACCTATTTCCCGTTCCCCAACATCGGAAAGGGCCGGCATGGCGTCGGCGAAGTCGGTACCACGGTTTATTCGGTGCCGGAGGGTACGCTTGACTATTGGGAAAAGCGTTTTGCCGATGAAGGCGTCGCCGGCGTGTCGCGCGAAGTGACGTTCGGCGAGAAGCGTCTGGCCTTTGCAGGCCCCGATGGCGATGGTTCGCGCTGGTCGAAGACAAGGCGGACAGCAGAGCGCCATGGGCGAAAGGTGGCATTCCCGTTGATGAGGCGATCCGCGGCTTCCACTCGGTGTCGCTGCGGCTGAAGGATGGCGGCGCTACCGAGGAGCTTCTGAAATTCATGGGCTACGAGGAGATCGAGAGATCAGGCAATGTCAGGCGGCTCGCTTTGAAAAGCGGCAACGGCGCAGATGTCGTCGACATCGAATCGCTGCCGACCGCGGCCTTTGCCGATATGGGCGCCGGCTCCGTCCACCATGTCGCCTTCGCGGTCGAGAGCCGCGCCAAGCAGCTCGAAGTGCGCAAGGCGTTGATGGACACCGGCTATGGGGTGACGCCGATGATCGATCGCGACTATTTCTGGGCGATCTACTTCCGCACGCCGGGTGGCGTGCTGTTCGAAGTCGCCACCAACGAGCCAGGCTTCGATCGCGATGAGGATACCGCTCATCTCGGCGAGGCGTTGAAGCTGCCGACGCAGCATCAGCACCTGCGATCCCATCTCGAACAGCATCTGCAGAAACTGGAAGGCTGAGCTCATGAGCAAGGACGCGTACATCCACAAGCTGCTGCCCGGTTCGCCGGGCGGCCCGCTGCTGTTCGTCCTCCATGGCACGGGAGCCGATGAGGACCAGCTTCTGTCGCTGGGGCGCGATCTCGCGCCGCAGGCGACCATCATTTCGCCGCGGGGCGATGTGTCGGAACAAGGTGCCGCGCGCTTCTTTCGCCGCACCGACGAGGGCGTCTACGACATGGACGATCTGGCACGGGCGACGGACAAGATGGCGCGCTTCGTCAAGGCGCATGTCGAGGCGGCGAAGCCGTCGACCGTGCTCGGCCTCGGCTACTCCAATGGCGCCAACATCCTGGCCTCCGTTATTTTTGCCAGACCGGCGCAGTTCGACGTCTCAGTGCTGATGCATCCGCTCATCCCGTTCGAACCGAAGGTCAAGGGCAGCCTCGCGGGCCGTCATATTCTGTTGACCGCCGGCAAGCGCGATCCGATATGCCCGCCGAACCTGACGGCGCGGCTCGAAGCCTATTTGCGTGCCGATGGTGCCGATGTCACTGTGGAGTGGCATGAAGGCGGGCACGAGGTGCGGCCAAACGAGATCGAAGCGGCGCGGCGGCTCTTCGCCGGCGCCACCCAAGGAGTGTAAGCGATGCCTGACCAACTGCCTGAGATCGAATTGGAGGATCGCGGTTCCAAGGGGCGCTATGTCCTGCGCGGGCCGGGTGGCGCCGAGGCCGAGATGACCTTCACCAAGATTGGCGAGCACCAGATCATCATCGACCACACCGAGGTGCCGGACGCGTTTCGCGGCCAGGGTGCCGGGCTTCGGCTCGTCACCCGCGCCGTCGAGGATGCGCGTGCGGCGGGCAAGAAAATCATTCCTCTCTGCCCGTTCGCCAACGCCCAGTTCCGCCGACACCAGGAATGGGCCGACGTGCTGAAGAAGTAGGGATATCGTTGTTCGCAACGGCGTGACACGCGGCTACAGTCTCACCGGAGTGGCTTTGGCATTTGCCCGGGTGGCGCATCCTGCCTAAGTAGATATGATCTACAGCAGCCAAATCGCCGACAAACGAACCGAATGATCCCCCATGACCGAAACCGACCTCGTTCCCGTCTTCGACGGCCATAACGATACGTTGCTCAGACTTTATCAGTCGAAAGACGCGGATGTCGAAAAGCTGTTCATAGAGGGAAAATCGGGCGGCCATATCGACCTGCCGCGTGCCAAGGCCGGCGGCTTTGCCGGCGGCATGTTCGCCATCTTTCCGCCGCCCGTCGAGAAATCCAGGCGCAGCCCCGTGCCCCCGGCGCCGAGCGATGCGGAGCCGCTGCCGCCCGAGGTTCCGCGCAGTGATGCGCTGACTTCGACGATCGCGATGGCCTCGATCCTGTTCCGGCTGGAACGGGCCGGAGCGCTCACCGTCTGCCGCAGCGCGGGCGACGTGCGCAATGCCATGGCGCAAGGCTCGATCGCAGCCGTGTTCCATATCGAAGGGGTCGAAGCGATCGATCCCGAGCTTACGATGCTCGACGTGCTGCATCAGGCCGGCCTGCGCTCGCTCGGCATCGTCTGGAGCAGGCCTAATGCTTTCGGTCACGGCGTGCCATTCCGCTTCCCCTCCTCGCCCGACACAGGGCCCGGCCTGACCGATGCCGGCAAGGCACTGGTCAAGGCCTGCAACCAGCTGAAGATCATGATCGATCTCTCGCATCTCAATGAAAAAGGTTTTCGCGATGTTGCCGCGCTAAGCGATTCGCCGCTGGTCGCCACCCATTCCAACGTGCATGCGATCAGCGGCCATTCGCGCAACCTCATCGACTGGCAGCTCGGTGCGATCCGCGAATCCGGCGGTATGGTCGGACTGAATTTCGCCACCGGCTTCCTGCGCGAGGACGGCCGGATGAATGCCGACACCAGCCTCGACATCATGGTGCGCCATGTCGATTCACTGCTGCAGGCTTTGGGTGAGGACGGCGTCGGCCTCGGCTCGGACTTCGACGGTGCCATGATCCCGGCGGTCATCGGCGACGTCGCCGGCCTGCCGAAGTTGATCGATGCTTTGGCAGCGCGTGGCTTCGGCCGCGCGCTGATCGAGAAGATCGCTTATCGCAACTGGCTCAACATGCTCGAGAAGACGATCGGTTAGAACGACCTATTGGAAGCCCATGCGCTTCAGCCAATCGCTGCCGATCCCGCGATCACGGATGATCGGCAGCGGATTTTCGGAATCGAGCCGTGCGCAAATGCGGTAGACTTCAAGCGTCTCGGCGCTCATCTCGTTGCGCTTGTAGAAGAACATGGCGGCGGCATACCGCGTGCGGCCTGACCACTTTTCGCCGAGGGGCGTGTTGATGAGCGCCCACTGCTCGGCGGCTTCCCCATCTTCTCCAGGCTTGTCGGCGTCGTCCATGATCAGAAATCCGCCGGCGGATTGGCGGCGCGGCGGTCGAGCTTGATGAACGGCCGTGCCACCACCTTAGCCCGCTTCATCAGTTTCTGGTACTGCAGCTCGCGCATGGCGTAGATCTCGACCCAGAGGTCGCCAGCCATAGTATCACCACATGGCCGCGCCAGCGATGGCGATGTTGCCCTTGGCCATCGTGGTAGGCGATGGAGTGTTCGGCCGGGGTGTTGTCTTCGATCTCCAGCCCGACAAGGACATGGCGCAGCCTGCGAACCTGGGAAGTCATGCAGAAGGTGCTTGACAGTGGTGAGCACCGTCCCACTGACTTTGCGGTCGAAAGCCGGTTGAATAGCCGGTGATGCTGGAGACCATCAGACCCATGAAGACAGCAGTCGCCAAGGAGGCCCTCGTTGAATCGGCGCGGAAAGCCGAATCCGAAAAGCGCGGGCGCAAGGCCTCGAAGGAGGTCAGGCAGCATCAGCTCATCGAGGCGACGATCGATTCCCTAGCCAAGCGCGGCTATTCGGAAACCACGATGGCCGATGTCGCGGATGGCGCCGGCCTGTCGCGCGGCATCGTCAATTTCCATTTCGAGAGCAAGGAGAAGCTGCTCATCGCGACCTTGCAACATATGTATGACGAGTATTCGGCGCACTGGCGCAATGCCTTGCAGAAGGCAGGCGATGACCCCGCCGATCAGCTTCATGCCCTGGTCTCCGCCGATTTCGACCGTTCGATCTGCAACAAGCGCAAGCTCGCCGCCTGGTGCGCCTTCTGGGGCGAGGCCAAGTCGCGGCCGAACTACCAGGCGCTGAGCAATGCGCGCGATGCCGTCTATCAGACCATATTCATCGACCTGTGCGCGACGCTCAAGCAGAGCGGCGATTATGCGTATGAGCCGCAGGTCATGGCCCTGGCACTCAGCGCCATGCTGGAGGGGCTGTGGCTGCGGTTGACGATGGGAACCGAGGACACCACCCGGGAGATCGCGTTGCAGGCGGCCAATGAATTCCTGTCGGCCGCATTCCCCAGGCACTTTCCGTGGAAGGCCGCCGGCGCGACGGAACCATAGAAAACGACAGAGGATGGAACGGCGATGAAGATACTGACCCGAGGCCTGACGGTGAGCTTGGCGCCCGGCGTGTCGGACCACTTGGTCAAGACCTTGGGCTATGGCCATGGCAAATGCTCCGGCATGGCGGCGATCGACCACACAGTGCTCGTCGAGCGTGACTTCGACAATCTCGATAAGTTTTTCGACAACACGCTGTTCCAGCAGCCGGTGGCGCCGGAGTTCAAGCAGCGCAGGGTGGCAGAGTTCGAGAAGATCGAGGCCGGCTATTGAAGAGCGAACAGGAAAGAACCGATGTCGTCATCGTCGGCGCCGGCTTCACCGGCCTGTCGGCAGCGCTTGCGCTCAAGGCAGCCGGCATCGATTTCGTTCTGCTCGAAGCCCGCGATCGCGTCGGCGGGCGGGTCGAGTCCATGGCGATCGGCGACGGCGAGCGTGTCGACAGCGGCGGTCAGTTCCTGTGCGAGGATATGCCGGCGCTGATGGCGTTGGTCGAGGAGCACGGCAAGACGCTGGTCGAGACCTATGTAGACGGCGAATTCGTCGCCCAGCCGGCTATGTCTGCGGGGGAGGCGGAACGAACCTATGTCGGCTCGATGGCGATCCGCGATCGCATGAACGCGATCGCGCCTGGTGATACTGATATCGCCGGCTTGTCAGTCGCCGCCTGGCTCGATCGCCAGGACGACCCCAAGGACGCCAAGGCAGCGTTTCGCTCAATGATCGAAGGTCTGTGGTGCCAGGCGCTGGAGAAGCTGCCGCTTTGGCATCTCATCGACAATGATCGCCGTATCACCAACGAGGTGTCGGAGCTGCAATATTTTCTCGCAGAGACCATGCATTCGCTGGCGGAGGATTTGGCTCAAGAACTGGGCGCCCGGGTGCGGCTTGGCGCGCATGTCACGCGCATCGAGCAAGGCGCAAATGGCGTGTCCATTCATACCAGCGCGGGTTCGATAGAGGCTCGTTGTCTGCTCGTCGCCGTGCCGCCGGTCATGGCCTCGAGGATAGATTATTCGCCGCCACTGCCGGCGGCTCTGGAGAAAGCACTTGGCGTCTGGCGCAGCGGGACGGTGATCAAGATGCTGCTGCGCTATCCCACCGCCTTCTGGCGAGCCAAGGGCCTGAGCGGCATGGTGATGTGGCGTGACCAGCCAGGTTTGTTTGCCTGCGACGCCAGCAAGGATGACGATCATCCGGCGCTGGCGGTTTTCATCGGCGGTCCATCGGCCATCGAATGGCGTGGCTTTGGACAGGAAGGCCTCCGCACCAGAATTGCGGCGCGTCTCGTTGCAGCGCTCGGTCCGGAAGCTGCAAAGTGGATCGGCCTTGCCGTCCGATACTGGTTCGACGACCTCGGCGGCGTCGGCGGCTACAGCGACCTCATCGTCGACATGGATGCGACCGACGCCGAGCGCATCATCCTGGCCGGCGCGCCACCCGTGCATTTCGCCAGTTCGGAACTGTCGCCGTCATTTCCGGGCTATGTCGAAGGCGCCATCATTGCCGGACGGATCGCTGCGCGAAAGGTGATCGCCGAGCTTCAGTCGGAAATCGCTACCAAAGCCTCGGGATCGTAGGCGAGGCGGATCGAGGTCCCGACCGGGGTGTCGTCGGCGCCGAAATCGTTGGTTTCGGTCACCGATAGCGGTCGCAGGAGCTCGCATGAGCTCGGCCTGCTGGTCCGGCCGCTGATCAACATGTGCTTGATGGGGATAGCTCCCCTCTCCCGTTCTACAGGGAGAGGAGCGCTCATCGTCGTCTGCCCTTACGACCTCGACCTCAGCGCGTCATTCAAATTCCACATGTCCTTCTCCTCGGGCGCGGTCTCCAGGCCCAGCACCGGCAGCATCTTGCGCAGATGGTCGTGGTGGGTGCGCACGCCGTATTCGAGGTCGGAGAGATAAAAACCCTCGAAGGCTTCGGACAGCATGGATTCGTTCGACCACACCGAGAGTTGCACATCTTCCGACATGGTGTCGCGGTCGATGCGGAAAGAGAGGTAGCGGGCGGCGGCCTGCTTGCGGCTTTCGTCGCGGTAGCGGTAGACGGCGCCGCGCAGCAGCGTCTCGCCCGTCGACAGCGGAAACTCCTGATAGAACTGCACCGATTCCGGCATCATCGAAATGACCGCGTTGGGGAAGATGCCATAATAGACCCAGGCCTTCTTCAGGTAGTCGGGCAGATGCGCCGGCTCCGGCGCGATCTTGACGTAGTTCTTGACGCTCCAGCGCCGCCCGGCATGCGGGTTGTAAGTGGCGAATGAGCGCGACACGCCGTTGATGAAGGGCTCGTCGAAATAGGTGGCGCCATAGAGGTCCTGCAACGCAGGATGCGCCATGGCGACGTGATAGCCTTCATTGTCGACATCGCGTACCGACTTCCAGTTGACCGGGCTCTTCTGCGTCCAGATGCCCCAGGAGGGCACCATGTCGGCGGCGCTGTAGTGCGCGAATTCGGGCTCGATCGGCTTCATCAGTTCGGCAACCGAGGGCTGCGGCCCGCCATTGCGGAAACGGATGAAGATGAAGCCCATCCAGACTTCCAGATCGAGCGGCATGAGGCCGAATTCGGTCTTGTCGAGGTCGGGGAAGGAGCGCGGGCGTGCGGCACCGCGCAGCGTGCCGTCGAGATTGTAGACCCAGCCATGGAACGGGCAGACCAGCGCATTCTTGCAATTGCCTTGGCTTTCGGCGACGACGCGGCTGCCGCGGTGGCGGCACATATTGTTGAAACCGCGCACGACGCCATCCTTGCCGCGCACGATCAGGGCACGCTCACCGACGACGTCCATGGTCAGATAGTCGCCGGCGAGAGGTACGTCCGATAAATGCCCGACGATTTGCCAATGATTGCGAAAGACATGTTCCTTCTCAAGCTCGAGAAGGGCATCGGAATGGTAGCTCCAGCCCGGTAGTCCCCGCCGGTCCCAATCGTTGGGGATCGCCAGGTCGCGGAGGAGCGGGTTCATAAAACGTCTCTTCTTTTTATTGAATACTTGTTCAATACAAGCATATTTTGCATTGAAATGCAATGGTTTGTGCAAAACGGGCTGGATTCCCATCAGAATCCGCGAGGCCTCCGGCGGCAAAATCCGCGCTGCTGGCGGCCCGGAAAGTCCCGAAGAATCCGGGTGTTAGTCGGGGTTTCAGGGCGCGGTCTGGACCCCACTTCTGAACGATCGGAGCGGAGCACGAGGGCGCTTTTCAAAGGAATCGGCTGGAATCGGTCGAAAGTCGCTGTCGGAATGAGGCGGATGAGTGCCCGACTTTGCCCGGTTTTGCCCGAAATGCTGTTTCAAACTCGTTACATTGCCGGTCTTGCGTCCACCTTGCCTTGTTACAAAGCGCGACTAAGTTCGTTTCATCACCAAAAAGAAACTCAGCGAAGGGGAAGGCAATGTATGCGAAAATCCAGACGATCCGCGGCGAACGCCGCCTCCAGGCTCCAGAGCGCAATGACCGCCGTCCGAAACTGGCGCTGCGCCAGCGGGCCAGCGACCACCCCATGGCGATGTTCATGGTGCTGGCTGCTTGCGCCTTCGTCGGCATGGCGTTCACGCCGACAATCGGGCCAGCCTTCGCTTCGTTAAACCCGCCGGCGAACTTGGTCGAGGGCGCGCAGACGACGACCAGGACCGCACGTCTGCCGTTGCCGGTGACCGACTTCGCCTGCAAGGGCCAGACCTGGGGCGCCGAGAGCATCGATTGCCTGCGCGCCATCGCCGAGCAGTCCGGAGTGCACAAGACCCGCGCGATCCGCATGATCGCCAACGCGGCGCCATTGACCGACACGCCGAACATTTTCTGATTTCTGTCGAAGCATGATTCCGAAACAGGTTCCCGTTTGGGGATCATGCTCTGACCTCCCCGAGCGCTCCTCAGCGCTCCCTTCGGCTCCCGCCGCAAGTCGGGGGCCCCTTTTTATCCTTTTGTCATCGCCTGCTCGGCAATGGCCGACAGTACGCTGCGCACATCCAGCGTGCTGAATGGCTTTTCGAGGATCTCCGGCCGCTGATGTGCCGGCAAGGCCTCGATTTCGGCTTTCGCGCCGATCAGGTCGCCGGTGACCAGCACGAAACGCCGCGCCAGGTCAGGCTTTTCGGCAAGCAGCTCGCGATAGATCGATATGCCGCTGATGCCGGGCATGCGCAGGTCCGAAAAGACGATGTCAGGCGGCATGTGGCCGCTCAAGGTGGCCGCACCCGATTCCCAGACTGGAACGATCCGCGACTTGATGCCCATCAGTTCGAGAATATCGGAGAGCGAGCCGGCGACATCCGGCTCGTCGTCGATGATCAGGGCATGGCGCAGGCCGCTGGATCGCGGCTGGTTGTCGCCGGCGGTGGCGAGGCCGGCTACAATGGCCGGCAGCTGGACGACGAAACGCGCGCCTCTCGGAATCACCTCCTCGAACCAGACATTGCCATTGTGCCGCTCGATGATCGATTTCGAGATCGATAGACCGATGCCAGTGCCGACGCCAACCGGCTTGGTGGTGAAATAAGATTCGAAAATGCGGCTGCGGATCGCTTCCGGCACGCCGGGCCCATTGTCTTCGACCGAGAAGCAGGGATGACCCCGGTCGCTGCGGAACGTCCTCACCTTGATCAGCCGATCGCCGGCAATGCCAGCCAAGGCATGCTGGCTGTTGATAAGGAAATTGGCGCCCACCTGCGTCACATGGTCGGCGTCGGCCATGGCCAGCAGCGGGCCGGCGGCGAAGTCGGTGTCGATGATGATGCCGCTTGAGCGCGCGCCATAGGCGGTCACTTCCAGCGCCGCCCGGATCACCTGGTTGAGGTCGGTCTCGGCTTGTGCCGCGGGATGAAGCCGGACCATCGACAGGAAGCTCTTGACGATGCGGCCGCAGCGCTCGGCGGCGGCACGTACTTTCTCGGCGCGCACCTTGGTCTGCGGATCGGAGGCGAATTCGTGCAGCAGCGTCGATTGCGCCACCACCACGGCCAGCGGGTTGTTGAGCTCGTGCGACACGCCGGCCAGCAACGATCCCATCGCCGCCATCTTTTCGTTCTGGTGCAGCTTCTCGCGCTGACGGCCGATCTCCTCCTCGGCGCGCAATTTGTCGCGCAGGTCGCGGATGGAGCCGAAGATCAGGCGACGGTCGGCGACCCGCATCTCGGTCGCCGTCAGCTCGATCGGGAACACTTCACCGGCGGCGTTCTGGGTCACCGTCTCCAGCCGTTGGCCGACCATTGGCGCGCCGCGGCCGGTCATGTATTCGGCCCCCGAAGCATAGCCCTTTCGGTAATAGATCGGCACGATGGTATCGAGCAGGTCCTTGCCGAGGATGTCGCTGCGCTGGAAGCCGAACATCTTCTCGGCGGCCGGATTGAATTCGATGATCGAGCCGGTCTCATCAATGACGACGATGGCATCGAGGGAGGCCTGCAGCATGGTGCGGCGGATGACCTCGCTGGCGTGGGCTTCGGAGGGCGAGCGTTCGATGGCGTCGCCGATGGCGAGCGCGATTATGTGCAGCGTCGCCTCTTCCTCGTCGGTCCATTTACGCTCGTTGACGCAATCGTTGACCGCCAGCGTGCCCCACAGATGGCCGTGCGCGAAGACCGACACCGACAGGAAAGACTTGATGTTCTGCTTTTCGAAGTCGGCTCTCAGAAAGCCCACGAGATCGCGCGTATGACCGGCGAAGATCTTGCCTTGCCGTTCGTCCTCGGCCAGTCGCTCCAGCAGCGGATCCGAATTGACGATCGACTGCACGATGACGGTCGGCGACGCCAGTTCGCCACCAAAGAGAGGGTCGATCCAGTAGGCGGCGACGGATTGGGCGAAACCCTGGCCGGGCAGCTCGCGCAAGCGAAACAGGATGCCACGCTGGCAATCTATGGCCCGGCAGAGCGTTTCCAGGATGCCATCCATCTCGCGCTGCCAGTCGCCGGCCTCACGCAATCGGCGAACGACGCGAACTGCCGCCATTGCCGCGCCCTGCCTGAATCCCTGCATATCCGTGCTTGCTGCTTCAGCGATCATCTTCTGCCGTCATTCCGGAGTCGTGCCAATTCGATCGGCGGGCAAGGACTGCGAATCCGACCCTGTGGCCTCGGAGCTCAGTTGCCGTCGCCGGTCGGCAGCGAGAAGATATAACCCTCTCCGCGCACCGTGCGCAGGAATTTCGGGTTGGCCGGATCGGTCTCGATCTTCTTGCGCAGCCGCATGATGCGAATGTCGACCGCGCGCGATGAATCCGGATCTTCGGTGAAGCCGATCGCCTCGGAGATCGCGGCGCGGGTCAGCAGCCGGTTGGCGCGGGTCAGGAAAACCTCCAGCACGTCGAATTCGCTTTTGGCCATGTCGACCACCGTGCCGTTGGCGCCGGTGACCAGCCTGCCGTCGAGATCGGCCTGGAATGGGCCGAATGCAACGGAACGACGATCCGTCCTGGCCTTCTTGTCCTGAAGTTCCTGCGGCTGGGGAACCCGGCGCAACACGCTGCGGACCCTCGCCAGCACTTCGCGCAATTCGTAGGGTTTGACGATGTAGTCGTCGGCGCCGAGTTCCAGCCCGACGATACGGTCGAGCGCGGTGCCGGCGGCGGTCGCGTAGATGATGCCAATCGGCAGTTTCGAGCGCAGCCAGCGGCCGAGCGAGAGGCCGTCCTCGCCGGGCATGGCGATGTCGAGGATGGCGAGATGGAACGACTGCGTTTCAACGAGGCTGCGTGCGGCGGCAGCGCTTTCGGCGGTGACCACGTCATAGCCCGCGGCGCCAAGATATTCGGCGACCGCATCCCTCAAGTCGGGCTCATCCTCGACGATGACAATTCTTGCCCGCACGATGTTTTCGCTCCCACTTTCAGTGGAAAGTAGATTGGGTATAAACATGATGTCCAGCACTCATATCCGGTTGCCAGGGAACGGTTTGAAAACATGGCCGCACGATCGAACATCGCGCTTGTCTCCGTTGCCGAAGTGATCGCGACCGAGCTCGCCGACCATCTCGAGCGGCGCGGACATGATGTGCATCAGGCGCGCCAGCCCTGGGAGGCCGAATCGCTGCTGTCGGGAAAGGGCATCGACGTCGTCGTCGTCGGCGACAGCCTCAGCCAGGCCGAGGGGCGGGACCTGCTTCGGCGTTATGGCGGCCAAGGCGGGGGCGGCGAGGGCGGACCGGATTTCATCCTGATCTGCCGGCCGGCCGATCTCGTCGACAAGGTACTGGCGCTGGAGCTTGGGGCGGCCGACGTCGTCGAGAGCCCGCTCAATGTCAGGGAGCTCGCCGCCCGTGTTGGCGGCCTGCTTTCGCGACGCGGCAGGGGCGCCCCGGAACTGATCGTGCTGGAGAACGCGACCGTCGATCTGAGGTCGGCCATGGTCATGCATCGCTCCGGCACGGAAGAACAGCTCTCGCCGGGTCAGGTGGCGCTGCTCCGGCTGTTCCTGGCCAGTCCGCGCAAGGTGCTGACGCGCGACGATATCATCGCCGCAGCGCCGGCAGAAAACGCCGACGCGTTCGATCGCTCGATCGATTCGCGCATCGTGCGGCTGCGCCGCAAGCTCGATACCGAAACCATTACCACCATACGCGGCGCCGGTTACCGGTTCGATCCGCCGCGGCAATTCGCCGACTGATTGCCGGGCGCTGACGCTCGCTCTTTTGTCGGGCATCGGATTTTCCATCTCTGGGCCCGATGCTCCCGGCGCTCAGCGTACCAGCAGAAGTGATGGGCCCACCGGCATGTCGCCGCCCATGGTGAGCTCACTGGCATGGGCGCGGTCCCTCAGGAGCACGGTGGCAAGCCCGGCAAAGCCGAGCAGACCCTGTGCGTAGAGCAGTGCGGACAGCACCGAAGCGGCAAATTTCGTGTTCATCGTAGCAGTTTCCCAAAATTGAAATGTATTGCGGATCGCTTCAGGACACCCCCGAAGTGCCCGCGCCGCCCGGAACCCCCGGTCGCGGCGCGGGCCTTCGGTCCTCTCGGCAGCAAGTTGCCGGAGGGGCCGCGCAAACCCGTCAGCCTAAGACCGACCCGCCAGAGGGCCTTGAGCCGAACAATGCGCAGGCTGGAAACAATCCAGACCGAGGCGAAAAACAGTGCGGCATGCAGTGTCGAAATCTCGCCTGAATTCATCGCACCGAGTCTAGCCAGCGGGGTGCCGGCACCCGTGCCGATGCCGTCGATGACCATTGCCGCGATGCCGATCCTGAGAAGCCAGGGCAGAGCGTTCGATTTCGTTCCCATGTTTCGTTACCGGCTGCTTTCGTTGCGTCAACTTTGCTTGCGGCGCGTATCCGGATCATGCCGCTCGAAGCCGCGCTTTGTTGCAATCTTGTTTCGAAATCGACGGCTATTCTTTCGTATGCAGCCAATCCGCACTTTCGTTTAGAGACAGATACCCATGCTCGTGACTTTGGCCCCACTAGCGCCTGCCCGATCTGGCTCTCTTTTCGGCTGTACGAAGCGCGGCGTTTGTTAACCAGTGGAAACAGATTCGAAACACAAACGAGGATTTTGCGAAATCTGCTGGAAACATGACCTCGGGATAAGCAGCCATCGAATTGGAGCCGGCCGGACCGGCATAGAGAGGGGATTTCATCATGCATACCGCCATTGCCGCCAAGCTCATCAACATCACCGCTGCCGTGCTGACCGGTGCCGCACTTCTGTTCGGCGCCGGGCCTGGCGTGGCGCACGCCGCCAACAAGATCGTGGCGCGCGTTTCGCTTTCTCAGCAGATCATGGAGGTCTCGGTCGATGGCCGGCCGACCTTCGCCTGGAAGGTCTCCACCGGCGACCGCGCCCATGTCACGCCGACCGGCTCGTTCAAGCCGACGCGCTTGCATGAGATGTGGTACTCGAAGAAATACGACAACGCACCGATGCCGCACTCGGTCTTCTTCAGCGGCGGCTACGCGGTGCATGCGACCTATGCGATCAAGCGTCTCGGCCAGCCGGCCTCGCATGGCTGCGTGCGACTGCATCCCGACAACGCCGCCGATTTCTACCAGCTCGTCGAAACCTTCGGGGCGACCAACACCAGCATCGTCATCGTCAAGTAGCCTGATGGTCGTTACTTTCGGCTCTATTGTGCCGAAGCCGTGGAGCGATCATCAGAAAAAAAGAGGCCGGGGACAACCCCGGCCTCTTTTTTGTTCCAGCTACTTCTTGCACATTTAAAGCGGTTCACGGAACGGCGAACGGCTCTAGAGCGGGATGAATTTAGGTTGGGCATAGCCAGCCTCGGTGAAGTAATTTCGGCATTCGGTTGACGTGACCTCGCCGAGGATTT